>DRKE01000245.1 GCA_011051925.1 Deltaproteobacteria bacterium | reverse complement strand
TCGCGGCGATGATCCGGAATCCCCAGTCGCCGAAGGCGGGCCGGGCCGCTTCGGCGAGCGCGAAATCCCGATCCCGGATGATCTCCTGAAGCGGGAGATTCCCGAAGACGGCGATCGACACGGCGACATAGAGCACCCCGACGAGACCGATCGACAGGAACATCGCGCGAAGCACGGTCCGGCCGGGACTCGCCATGTCCTCGACCGCGTTGGTGATGACACTGAATCCCTGATAGGCGAAGAAGGTGAGACCCAACGCCGAGAGGATGTCGAGTGCTCCCGGCGCCTCTTCGATGGAGAGCCGTGAAGGATCGATGTAGAGAAGTGCGACGATCGTGAAGAGCGCGAGCGCCGCGAGTTTGAAAACGACGATCAGGTTTTCCGCACGGGCGACGACGGCGGCGCCGGCGAGGTTGATCGCGACGAAGAAGCCGAGGATGCCGAGGGCGAGGAGATCGATGTGGCCGCTTGCCGTGGTGGTCGACCACGTCGCGGCGTAGGTGCCGAACGACTTGGCGACGGCACCGATCGACACGAGCTGCGCGAAGTAGAAGACGATGCCGAACGTGCCCGAGAGAAAACCCTCTCCGTAGCCCTGGACGAGATATTCGATGATTCCGCCGCGGCTGGGATAGCGGATCGCGAGTCGACTGAGGGAGTAGCCGCAGACGAGGGCGATCGCTCCGCCCAGCAGGAAGGATACGCTGACGAGATTTCCGGCGATCGCACCGGCTTCCCCGATCACGATGAAGATGCCCGCGCCGACCATCGAGCCGACTCCGAGGAAGACGGCGCTCCAGAGGCCGAAGGCCTTCGTTCCGGACGGGTCGGGTTCGCTCATGGAAGTCCCTCCTGATTGCATCGGTCCGGATCGGGAACTCCGCCAGCGCCCCTCTACTTCCCGGCCGACCCCAACATGATCGTCGAAGTCGCTCGGGCGAGGATCTCGCCTTCGGGCGTCCTGAGCAGCCCGGCCGTGAAGGCGGTTCGTTTCCCGATCCGCTCGACCCAGCCTTCGGCCACGACCCGTCCCGGGTTCGTGGCCCGATAGAAGGAGACCTTGATCTCGAGGGACATGACGACGCGTTCGAAATCGGTCTTCAGGAGGACCGCCGTCGCCATCGCGTTGTCGATCCATCCGGTCACGAATCCGCCCTGGATGACATTGCCCGAATGGCATTGATGTCGTTTCGCTTCGAACTCGACGCAGGCGCGTCCCTCTTCGGGGTCGGTGGCGAGCAGGCGGACGAAGCCCATCGTCTGCATGAGCGGGTCGGCTCCGGGATTCCAGTTTTCGAGATCGGGCAAGGATGGGTTCTCCATGGGCGAAGGAACGGGATCGGCCTGGCGCGTCCTGCCTTTCGCAGGGTGTTCCGACGGTGTCAGAATGCTTCGAAGAAAGCCTGGATCACACGGAAGGCCGTCTGGCCGCCGACCAGTCCCATCTGCATCTTGTTCATCACGTATCCGAATCCGACGTGTGCGTCGGGATCCGCCATCCCGACGGACCCGCCCGCGCCCGGGTGCCCGAAGGAGTTCGGGCCGGGGGAGAGCGGCATGAAATCGCTTCGCAACATGAAGCCCAGTCCGTAGCGCATCGGCAGGCCGCCGAGCGTCGCATCGGGACCCGAGACCTGTTCTGCCCGTGCTCGCTCGATCGAGTCGGGTTCGAGAATACGGATGCCGTCGACCTCCCCGCCACAGGCGAGCGCTCCATAGATCCGGGCGAGAGCCCGGGCGGTCCCGTGGCCGTTCGCCGCGGGAATCTCCGCGGCCCGCCATTCGCGGGAATGCACGGTCTCCGGCGACATCCGGGGGTTGTTGAAGGCGGCACCGACCATCGTGGTCGGATCGTTCATGTCACGGAAGAAGTCCGCCATCGGCCCCTTCAGCTGCGGCCCGGATCCCTCGGCTCCCGACCTCGGCGGTGCGATCGAGCCGATCAGTCGCGAAACGCGCCCGTCCTGTTCCGGATCGAGGCCGATGTGGAAGTCCGCCTCGAGCGGAAGAGCGATGTCCTCGCGAAACATCTGCCCGACACTGCGTCCGCCCGCCCGGCGGACGACCTCGCCGACGAGATGGCCGAAGGTCACGGGGTGATAGCCGTGTCGTGTTCCCGGCTCCCACCAGGGTTCCTGCGCCGCCAGCGCTTCGCACATCGCCGTCCAATCGAAGAGCGCTTCCGGAGGCATCGGCTTCCGGATCGCGGGAAGGCCGCTCTGATGGGAGAGCAGCCAGCGGACCGGGATGTCCTCTTTCCCGGCCGCGGCGAACTCGGGCCAATATCGTGCGACCGGCGCGTCGAGATCGAGAAGGCCCTGTTCGACCAGCCGGTGGGCACAGATCGCCGTCATGCCCTTCGTCGTCGAATAGGTATTGACGATCGTGTCCCGTTCCCATTCGCGCTCTTCCGCCATGGCCTCCGATCCGTCCGGGGCCTCGGGAGCGTAGTACCCGCCCCAGAGATCGACGACCGGTTCACCGTTCAGCGTGAAGGCGATCGCGGCGCCGGTTTCGGCTCCGCTTTCGAATCGCTCGGCGAAGACCTTGCGCACGTTCTCGAACCGGGGTGCGCAATGGCCGTGGATGGGAATGCTCATGGGGGTTCCTCCGTTTGGTGCCGACCGGAATCGAGACGTCCTGCTCAAGCCAGCAGGCGTTCGGCATTGCCGCGCAGGATCGCGTGACGGATCCGCGTGCGCTCGGGCCGATCGGTCACGATCAGGACCTTCGCCAGTGTGGCGGCGAGATGGTAGAAGGGCCAGTCCGTTCCGAAGAGCATGCGCTCTCCGCCGGTTCGATCGATCATCCGGTCGAGATGCGTGACGCCCTGACCGTGGACACCGAACCAGGCATTCTCATGGCGCAGGCCGATTTCGAGCATCGCGTCGGCGTCGCGTGCGCCTGAATGGCCCAGGACGAACGGGAGATCCGGGAAATTCGCGAGCGCGCCCTCGTAGTGTCGAGGCATCGCATAACGTTGGCGGGATTCGGGCTCGATGCCCGCGCGACCGGAATGGAAGAAGACGATCAATCCGAGTCGCTCGGCGGCCTCGTAGATCGGCATGACCTCCGGTTCGTCTGGATAGAAGGCCTGCATGGTCGGATGCAGCTTCAAGACGCGTGCCCCCGCCCGGGCGGATTTCTCGAGTCGCTCGATCGCGTTCCTGTGGCGAGGGTGGACAGAGGTGCCGGGGATGAAACGGTCACGCGTGTTCGTCGCCTCGATCGCCTCGAGCCACGTCTCGGGCAGGTCGTCGCCGAAGGGGAAATGGAAAGCGATCGGAAGGATCACGGCCTTCTCGACGCGCATCGCGTCCATTTCGTCGAGGAGATTGGGAATCGTCTGTGTTCTCGCGTAATCGCTTCCCCAGAGCCCCTGCGCGATGCTCTGGTATCGAAGCTCCTTCAGGGCCTCGTCGGTGAAATTTCCGTTGATGTAGATGTCGAGGTCGAGGTCGCAACCGGGATCCGTCGCGTCGCAGTCGAGCAGATGCCTCACGCGTTCGGTTCGCTCGTTCAGATCGAGCTCGGGCTTGAAGAGGACGGACATGCCGAAATGACAGTGGAAGTCGATCGCTTCCGGAACGGATTCGTCCACGCAGCGCAGCCTTCCTCTCGAATCGAGTTCGAACCACGGAAGCTCCGCGAGTCCACGGTAGCCCTTGTATCGCTGGACACCGAAGGGGCCCTTGCCGGATCGAGCGAGTTCGCGCTCGCGTTGCGTCCTCAGGAGGGCGATATCCGCTTCGTTGTAGCGGTCGGGGTCGGGCCGCGAGCAGCTGCCGAGTCCCAGTCCGATGGCGCTGCCGCCGATCAGGGTCCCCAAGGTCGAAAGGAATCGGCGTCGGTTGATTGGTCGGATCATGGCTCCGGAGAGTAGCCCGGAACCGGGCGGCCGGTGGGGTCGGAACATGCCTCCGAACCGATGGCGGCGGGGCGGACGAATCCTGACTAGAGTAGTCGGGTGGCGAGCGTCCGACCTCGACGACAGGAGGATCCCATGAGTCTGGCGAAGGAAGAGAACCTGGTGCTGTGCGACGCGACCCTGGTGGGAGGGGCGATCGAGATCAGTGGTGATCAGCTGAAGATGATCGTCGATGCGACGGCGGATGCGGGCTTTCGGGGGGTTTCGCTCTGGGCCTTCCATCATCTGGCGGCGGTCGGCGGTGGGGCCACCTCCCAGGAGGTCCGTGCCTGGCACGAAGATCGCGGGCTTTCCGTTCCGATCGTCGAATCCCTGATCGGCTGGGAGACGGGCGATCCGGCCACGATCGAAGAGCAATGCGGGCCGACCTTCGAAGTGGCGAGCTACTACGGGGCGAAGAAGGTCGCGGGCGTCGTGATGGCGACCGAGATCGATTTCGACGCTGCGACCCGAGGACTCGCGGAGTTGGCGCGGATGGGTCACGAGCGGGGCCTCGACGTCTGCATCGAATGGCTGCCCTGGAGCGGCTTGCCCGATCTGCGAAGCGCCTGGCGCCTCATCCAGGCTGCCGACGCCGAGAATCTGGGGCTCGTCATCGACGGCTGGCATTGGCTTCGTCAGCCGGGAGGCCCCGACGAGGAAACGTTGAGATCGATCCCCGGCGAGCGGATCCATTGCGTCCAGATGGACGACACGACGGCGACCGCTTCGGGAGACGATCCCATGATGGAGTCGATGACGAACCGGTTGCTGCCGGGCGAGGGTGAGGTGGACTGGCCCGCGTTGCTCGGGATCCTCGAGGAGATCGGAGCGGATCCGATCTGGGCACCGGAGGTCTTCAACGTCGCCCTGCTCGAGGAAGGGCCCGTCTCGATGGCACGACGCATCCGGGACGCGACCCGCAAGGTCCTCGGGCTGTAGGCGGGTCGGGGAGGACGCCGGGCGCTGCGGCGTAGAGAGGTCCGGCGGGGCGCCGCTCCGAAAGACAGGCTTCGTCTCGTCCCGGGCGCGCCCCGCGCATCGGCGCGGCGTTGTCGCGGTCTCCTCCTATTTCGCTTTCGAAGGGCCCGGCCCCGGTTCCTCGTGATCGCCGTGCACGGCCCGGTCGCGGTAGTGGTCGGCGGCGGATTGGGCCTCGATGAAGATCCGTCG
>DRKE01000244.1 GCA_011051925.1 Deltaproteobacteria bacterium | reverse complement strand
GCTGCTCGTCTGCCTGCTGGCCGATGGCCATCTCCTGGTGGAGGGCGCCCCGGGTCTCGCGAAGACGAAGGCGATCAAGACCCTGGCCAGCGCGATCGAGGGTGAGGACCACCGTATCCAGTTCACGCCGGATCTGCTCCCGGCGGATCTCACGGGGACCGAGATCTTCCAACCGGAGGTCGGCACCTTCCGATTCGAACGCGGGCCCCTCTTCCACAATCTCATCCTGGCTGACGAGATCAATCGGGCCCCCGCCAAGGTCCAGTCGGCGCTGCTCGAGGCCATGGCCGAACGTCAGGTGACGGCCGGACGCCATACCTTCGCGCTCCCCGAACTCTTCCTCGTGATGGCGACACAGAATCCGATCGAGCAGGAAGGGACCTATCCGCTTCCCGAAGCCCAGCTCGACCGCTTCCTGCTCCACGTCCGGGTCGGCTATCCCGATGCACAGGCCGAGCGGCAGGTGCTCCACCTCGTGCGGGACGAAGCCCGGGGTGAGGACCGGTCAACGATCTCCCGACCGATTTCGCAGCAGACCATCTTCGATGCCCGCCGTGAAGTGCTCGACGTGCACCTCGCCCCGAATCTCGAGGAGTACCTGATCCAGCTCGTGCTGGCGACCCGGAATCCGGCGGCCTATTCCGAATCCCTTGCCCGCTTCGTCGAATGGGGTTCGAGTCCGCGCGGAACCATCGCCCTCGACCGCTGTGCACGCGCGACCGCATGGCTCGCCGGCCGCGACTACGTCACGCCGGAGGACATCCAGTCGATCGCTCCGGATGCCCTGCGCCATCGCGTCATCCTCACCTATGAGGCCGAAGCCGAGGGGGTCACCGCGGACGATTTCCTGTCCCAGCTGATGGCGGTGGTGCCCCTGCCGTGAGACCGGAGCCTTCCATACGACCGCCTGCGTCGACACCCGTCGAGGAGCCCGGCGTCGTGGCCAGCCGCGACGAACTGATCGCCCTCGGGAAACGCGTCGGTGCCAGTCCGGCTTCCGGCGGCCCGCGGGTCGCCACGCCCCTCGCAGGCCCCCACCGGTCCCGCTTCCACGGCCCCGGCATGGAGTTCGCCGAGGTGCGCGCCTATCAACCCGGGGACGACATCCGGACGATCGACTGGCGCGTGACGGCCCGGACCGGACGCGCGCATAGCAAGCTTTTTGAAGCCGAGAGGGAACGGCCCGCATGGTTCGTCGTCGACCTGGGGCAGACCATGCAGTTCGCGACGCGCGGCGCCTTCAAGTCGGTCGCAGCCGCACGGGCCGTGAGCCTGATGGCCTGGCAGGCTCATCTCGCGGGAGAACCGATCGGAGGGAGCATCCGTTCGCCCGAGAGTGCCCTCGATCTCACGACGGGTCGGACCCGCCGCCACCTGATGCGCTTCCTCGATCGGCTGGCCTCGGGAACGCGGCTGTCCCAGGACGCGACATCGCCATCCGCCCTCGGCGAACAACTCGAATGGGTTCGCCGCCGGGCCCGATCGGGCAGTCGCATCATCGTTGCGAGCGACTTCTACGCCCTGGATGACGAGGTCCTGCGGAACCTGCGCAGCCTCGCCCGCCGCTGCGAATCGACCTTCGTCTGGATCTACGATGCCCTCGAAGCCGAAGCCCCCCCACCGGGCCGCTATCGCGTGAGCGATGGACGACACACGGAATCGCTGGTCGCGAAACGCGCTTCCGCCTGGCGCGAACGCTATCGGTCCGAGTTCGAAGCGCGGCGACGGACGCTCCGGAAACTGGCCCGCGACACGCATGCGACCCTGATTCCCATGCGAACCGACGAGCCGGCGGAGAAGGTGCTCGATCCCCGTCTTTCCGGATCGGTCGCGGAGGCGGTCTGATGAATCCTTCGCCCCCGGATCCCCTGGCCGCCCTGCACGACATCCATCTCCCGGCGCCCGTTCCTTTCTGGCCGATCGCGCCCGGTTGGTGGGCCCTGCTGGGCCTCGCCGTGTTCCTCGCGGCAGGCCTCTGGATCTTCCGTCGTGCACGGGCGAATCGAACGCAGCGCTGGCCCGTCGCGGCCGCACGGGAACTCGAGCGGCTGGAAGCCGCCTATCGCGAAAAAGGGGACCGTCTCGAACTCGCGGCCGGCCTTTCGGCGTTCCTGCGCCGCACGGCCCTGATGGGCTTTCCCGACGCGAAGATCGCCGCTCTTCACGGTGACGAATGGGTCGGGTTCCTCTGTCGCGCGCATCTCGATCCCGAAGAGAAGCCGACCGAGACCGCCGCGAGCCCCGGCACCGCCCCGTCTCGCCCGACGCGGGTCGCGCAGGAACTGGTCGAAGCCGCCTATCGCGATCGGCTCGATGGCGACGAGGACCCCGAGGAATGGATCGCTTTTGCCCATCGTTGGCTGGAGGAGGCCTCATGATCGACTTCGGCCTGCCCTGGGCGTTCCTCGCTCTTCCCCTGCCGCTGCTCGTCTGGTGGCTCTGGCCCGCGGCGCCCGAGGCATCCGCCGCCCTCCGTGTCCCCTTCTACAACCGGATCACGGGACTCGGGGCCGGTGAAGCCACGAGCCGCACGGGGGTCGCCCGGGTGGTTCTCAAGAGCCTCGCCTGGATCCTGCTCGTCGTCGCGGCGGCCCAGCCCCGTTGGGTCGGCCCGCCCCAGTCGATCCCGAGCGAGGGGCGCGACCTCATTCTCGCCCTCGACCTCTCGGGAAGCATGGCGACCCCCGACTTCGAAGTGGGCGGACGTCAGATCGACCGCTTCAGCGTCGTCCGGGCCGTCGCTCGGGAATTCGCCCTCGCCCGGAAGGGCGATCGGGTCGGACTCGTGCTCTTCGGTTCGCGGGCGTTCCTGCAGGCGCCGGTGACCCCGGACCTCGAAACCGTGGCCGCCTACCTCGACGAAGCCGAGGTCGGCCTGGCCGGCCAGGAAACGGCGATCGGTGATGCGCTCGGGCTCGCGGTCAAGCACCTGCGCAACCGCCCCGCCGACGAACGTGTCCTGGTCCTGCTCTCCGACGGGGCGAACAATGCGGGCGTGCTCGAGCCCGAAAAAGCGGCCCAACTCGCTCGGGACGCCCATGTCCGGGTCTATACGATCGGCGTCGGAAGCCGCCAGCGCGTGGTCTCGACGCTCTTCGGCCGGCGGCTGGTCCCGGGATCCAGCGATCTGGACGAAGAGACCCTCCGCGAGATCGCACGCACGACCGGCGGTCGCTATTTCCGCGCCGATGATACCGACAGCCTGCTGCAGGTCTACGCGGAAATCGATCGGCTCGAACCGACCGAGGGTGAGGTCGCCACCGTTCGTCCCGAACGCGCCCTTTTCCACTGGCCGCTGGCGGGCGCCTTGGCACTGACCGCCCTTCTCGGCCTCGGTCGCACCGGGTCCGAAATGATCCAGAACAGACCACGACGGATGACCACATGATTCCCCACGACTTCCATTTCCTTCGGCCCGGATGGTTGGCCGCCCTCCTCCTCCTCGTGCCGCTTCTGTGGTGGGCGTGGCGGCGACCGGGCCATGCGGCGGGCTGGGAGCGCGTCTGTGAACCGCATCTCCTGCGGCATCTCCTCACCACGCCCGGCCGCCAGAGTCTGCGTTGGCCATTCGCGCTTTTCGCGATCGGCTGGACCGCGGCGTGCATCGCACTCGCGGGACCGACCTGGGAGCGTCTGCCCCAGACGGCTTTCAAGGAACCCGCGCGCACCGTCTTCGTCCTCGGCCTCTCCCCATCGATGAACCAGCGGGATGTCGCGCCCAGCCGCCTCGCGCGCGCGCGCCACAAACTCCTCGACGCGCTCGACCAGCAGAAGGGGGGCTCCTTCGCCCTCGTTCTCTACCGCGAGGAGGCCTATGCAGCATCGCCCCTCACCGACGACGCCGAGGTCCTGCGCGAGATGATCCCCCTCCTCGACACCACGCTCACGCCCGGCCGACAGGTCCATCCCGCCCGGGGTCTCGAGACCGCCGCCGAGCTGCTGGAGCCGGTCGGCCTCTCCGGGGCGAGGATCCTGCTCGTGACGGATGGAGCCGACGATGATCCGGCGCGAACCCGCCGTGTCGCCCGGGAACTCGCCTCCCGGGGCGCCCATCTCTCCGTCCTGTCGATCGCGGGGACGGATGCCTCCCTCGCTGCGCTCGCCTCCGAGGGAAACGGGAATCTTGCCGTGCTGACGGCGGATGGAAGTGATCTCGCGAAGCTCTTCGACGGACGGGGCATCGACTTCGGTTCTTCCCTCGCCCGGAGTGAGATCAAGACCGACGAGTGGCGGGACATGGGGGCCTGGCTCGTCTGGATCCCGCTGCTGCTCGCACCGCTCGCCTTCCGCAAGGGGTGGGCCTCCGCGATCCTGCTCGTCGCCTTCCTGCAGATCCCCACCTCGCCCGCCGAAGCGGGTCTCCGGGATTGGTTCGAAAGACCCGATCAGCGCGCCTCGCGCGCCTTCGAAGCCGAGGACTACGAAACGGCGGCCAGGAATTTCGAAGATCCGGCCTGGCAGGCCGCTGCGCACTATCGGGCGGGGGACTACGAATCCGCGGCCCGGGCCCTCGAAGGCCGGACGGACCCCGTTTCAGCCTACAACCGGGCCAATGCCCTGGCCCG
>DRKE01000243.1 GCA_011051925.1 Deltaproteobacteria bacterium | reverse complement strand
TCCGCTTCGAACGGACGGATATCGGCATCCGTCTCGACATCGAGGCGAAGGCCGGGCATCGCGGCCGGATCCAGCTCGACCTCGACGTCGAGATCTCCTCGATCGCGCCGTCGCTGGCCGGCGACATCACGAAGGTCGGCCCCACTTTCGTCGAACAGAAGCTGACGGCCAGCGCGCGGCTCGATGATGGCGAAACCGCCGTCCTCGCGCTCAATCGGCGGAAGAAGGAGACCCGGGGCCGGTCGGGGGTTCCCTGGCTCTCGGATCTCCCCTTTTTCGGCTGGCTCTTCTCTCGCGACGTCGAGCTCGACGAAGACGTCCGGCTCGTGATCGCCGCGCGCGCCCATCGCGTCTCGTCGCCCGCCGAACTCGTCGCGGATTCGATCCGGCGCCGCCTCGCCTTCGAACGCCAGAACGCGCGGGAAACGAATCTCCCCCTGGCCGAGGAGGCCGCTCCCTTCGGTGTTCGCGTGACGACCCGCTCTCGTGAAGACGACGCGAAGGCGATCGCCGAGGGGCTCCATCTCCGCGGTCACGAGACGAAGGTCCAGTCCTGGTCGGTGGCCGGAAACGAACGCTTCGACGTCTATGTCATGTCCCTCGGATCGATGGCCGAGGCGGCCGAGGTCGCCAACGTCCTTTCGGAAGAGGGTTGGGAGCCGGACCTCGTCGTGCTGCCTACGCGTTCGTGAAGGCGGTTCGGCGGCGCGGCAGGCGTCGCATCGTCCCGCGCAGTTCGCCGGATTGCGAGACCAGCAGATGGGGCAGGCCGACCCGGGAGAGAAAGTCGGGCGCATCGTCCTCGGAATGCAGCATGGCGATCGTCGCGGTCGCGCCGGCGATCAGGCAATGGGCCGCCGTCACCGAAACGCAGGCAGGACCCGACCGATGGGACCTTCCGGTTCGGGGATCGAGGAGATGGCCGTAGCGAACGCCGTCGACGATCATGCAACGCTCGTAGTCGCCGCTCGTCGCGAGGCCCCCGGATGCGAGGGCAAAGCGCGCGATGGCTGCATCGGGTCTTCTCGGATCCCGGATGCCCACGAGCCAGGGGGCGCCCCCCGGACGGGGGCCGACGACGGCGAGATCGCCGCCGAGATCGACGAGCCCCGAACCCAATCCCGCCCGTCGTGCGATCTCCGCGACGCGATCGGCGGCGTATTCCTTCACGAACCCGCCGAAATCGAGTTCCATGCCGGCGATCGGCAGGACGAGCCGGGGCCGATCCCATCGGAGCCTCGACCAGCCGACGAGGCCGAGGGTCTCTTCGAGCTCGACGGGGTCGGGCAACCGACCCGACCGGAAATCCCAGACGCGGCGGAGGACGCCCGAGGTCGGGTCGAAGCGGCCGCCGCTCTCGCGATGAGCCGTTTCGGCGAAGTCGAGCAGCGCGGCGGTCTCTGCGTCGACCCGGATGCCGGCGGGATCCCCGGCGCTCCGATTGATCCGGGAGGCGAGACTGTCTTCGCGGTAGCGGGAGAATTTCCGTTCGAGGCGCAGGATCTCCCGGCCACAGGCCTCCACGATCGGCGCGAGGGAAGGGCGCGATGCGCCGAAGAAGAGGAACTCGCAAGGGCTGCCCATGGCGCGAAAGCGGAATCGCTCGAGGCGCATGCCTAAGGCCTCGTCGCGGATCCGGGCATCAGAAACGTCCGGTGAGCGTGAAGGCGAAGACACTGAAGCGGACCAGCGCGGGTGCTTCTTCGTCGTTGCCGACGCTGACGACGCCGAAGCTTCCGTCCGAGAGATAGCGCTCCGCGGAGAGCGAGGCGATCAGGTCGAAACCATCCGAAACGCCGACCGCCTGGAGCCAGGCCGGCGCGTCGTAGTTCCAGAGGTCGACGAACTCCGCCTCGACCTTGAGCCGGTACGAGATCGCGCCGTAGGGCGAGAGCCGGTAGTCGCTGGAGGCCGTCTTCGGGTCGGCGCCCGCTGGAAGGAGGGGGTCGTAGAAGAAGGCCTTGCTCTGGCTGTACCAGCGGACGCTCGGAGTGATCGTCAGCCATCCCAGGCCCAGGAAATCCTGGTACCAGGCCAGGTCGACCGTATGGGATTTCATCTCCCAGTCGTCGGCGTAGAAACGATAGTCCGCGTGGAGCGAGCCGTTCAGGCTCTCGAAATGGTGTCGGTAGCGGAAGAGGAGACTGACCTGGTCCTTCTTGCCCGGCCTGCGATCGGGGAGAAGGGGATCGCCGGGGCCGATCCCACGAATCGCCTTGTAGGGATCGCTCAGGTAGCCGTCGGAATGTTTGTAGTTGATCGTGAATTGTCCGGTCGAAGCGCGACTGAAGATCTGGGAGAGACCCGCGAAGAGGTCGACGCTCCACTTCTTCTTGTGGGCGGGTCGCGTCGTGAAGAGGTCTGCATCCGTCGGATCGATCCAGTCGTAGGAGAAGGCGCCCGCAGCGGAGACGGTCGTGTTCTTCTCGTTGAGATTCCGTTCGGCGGCCAATCCGAAGTTGATCGAAAGGTAGTCGTTCTCCTTCGAGAACCCGCCCGAGAGGGTGTCCTTGCCGCGGTCCATGAAGAAATCCACGTCGAGGGAGAGATCGAATCGTTGGTCCTCGATCGTGGCCCCGCTCATCACCTGGACGGGTTCGTTCGTCACGCTGTCCGCCTGGACGAACCAGGGGGAGGCGCCGCTCATCTTCTCGTAGAGGAAATCGACCCCGAGATCGGTTCTCTCGGTCAGGGGGACATCGAATCGAAGCTGCCCCGTGAAGACCTCGTAGCGCTCGCGCGATCCGTTTCCCGCCCCGGCGAATTTTCCGGAGGGGAGGTCGTCTTCCTTGTAGTAGCTGAATGCCGAGGAGGCGCTGGCCCGCTCGATCGGCGTTTCGGCACGCGCGCTGCCGGCGATGCCGGGGAGCGCGAGGGCGCTGGTCGTGAGGGCGGTGAGGGTCCGGCTCGGGCGGGGCAGCGCGAAGGACGCGGCGCTCTTCGCGTCACCTCCTTCGTGAAATGGAGGCTCGGGATCCTCCGATGCGCGATGCATCGGACGATCGTCCGCCCCGTTCTCCCACTCATGCGCCATCGATCGCGACCCCTCCGGACGGATCCGGAAACTCAGTTGCAGCCACAGCCGCCGCCCCCGCCGCTTCCGCCGGGCAGGGAGGCTTCCTTGCTGAAGTAGATATGGGCTTCCCGGGCGGCCTCGAGGCCGTCGGGCTCCCAGGCCATGTCGCGGCGTGCCAGCAGATCGCGTTCCCAGGGTTTGACCCGGACGCAGGCGCTGCTCGCGAGTCCGAGAGAAAGCAGGACGAGACCGATCAGCAGGCGTTTCGCCGTCTCCCTCGTCATGTCGGTCATTTCGCCTCGAGCAGCGCGCGGATCTCATGGCGCAGCTTCGCGCTGTCCCCCCGCTGGAATCCGCGATGGACGTAACGGATGACGCCGTCGCGATCGATCAGGTAGGAGGTCGGCATCGTTTCGACGCCGTACTGGCCCGGCAGACTGCCCTTCGGATCGCTGGCGCTCGGATAGCCGATCGGATGCTTCTTCAGGAAGCGCAGGGCCTTCCGCTCGCTCTGGTCGAGATTCACGGCGAGGATCTGGAAGTCCCGGCTGGGGAACTCCTTGCGCATCTTTTCGATCTCGGGAATCGCGGTCAGGCAGGGAGCACACCAGGACGCCCAGAAATCGAGATAGACGACCTTTCCCCGATAGCGACCGAGCTCGACCATCCCCTTCCCGCCGAGGGCGGGCGCCGCGAAGGCCGGGGCACGATCGCCGGCCTCGAGCGCGATCGTGGGCAAAGCCGACGCGAGGAGGGAGATGACGACGAACGCCACGATCGCGAGGATGCGCGGCCTCGCAGGACTGGCGAGGAAACGATTCTGGTGCCGACGTGCGGTCATGCGTGGAACCCTCCCGGAGGTTCTTCGACTCCCTGGTGCATCGTCTCGTCGGCGAGCCGCAATGAGAAAAATGTGACGGGAATCGCAGTCTCGATCAGTCTCGGAGGGCCCATCGGGAGCGGGCCAGGGCGGACAGGACCTCGCGTCGGCTCAGCAGCTCGGAAAGGATCCGGGGCCGCTCCGGGGCATCGGGGGAATAGACCAGGTACAGGGGAACCCCCGCGCGTCCGAATTCCGCGAGTTTGCGGCGGATCGCCTCGTTCCGTCGGGTCCAATCCGCCTTGAAGAGGACGTATCCGCCGTTGCGAAAGGCCTCGAGGATCGCGGGCCGCCCGAGCACGGTGCGCTCGTTCACCTGGCAGGTGAGACACCAGTCCGCCGTGAAATCGACGAAAACGGGATGTCCCTCGGAGAGCGCTTCCGCGACAGCCTCTTCCGACCAGACGCGCCATTCCGATCCGGTCTGTGTCCCCATTCGAGCCGGCGCCGCGGCGCCCGCGCGATCGAAATCGATCAGATTGAATCCCGCGAAGGCGAGGCCCGTGATCGCGACCGCACCGAGCCGTCCGAGCCAGACCCGCCGGATCGGTTGGAGCTGTCCGAAGATCCAGAGAAGGAAGGCCAGGAAGAGGAGATTGCCCGTCATGGCGACGACGGCGGTCGCGCCCCCGCTCTGGCCGAGGACGTAGAGAAGCCAGACGACCGTGGCGAGCAGGCTGAATCCGAGCCCCGCCCGGAGCTTCATCATCCAGGGGCCCGAACGCGGGATGAAGCGGGCCAGGCGGGGGAAGAAGCTGACGGCCAGGAAGGGCGACGCGAGGCCGGCTCCGATGGCGAGGAAGATCGCTGCGATCCCGAATCCCGAGGTCGCGAAGGCGAAGCCGACGGCCGTTCCGAGGAAGGGGGCCGTACAGGGCGTCGCGAGCACGACGGCAAGCAGGCCCTCGAAGACCGATCGTCGGAGTCCCGTCGCGTCCTGACCGACGGCCGCGAGTCGTCCTTGTCCGAACTCGATTTCGTAGACGCCGAAGAGATTGAGGGCGAAGGCGACGAGGAGCGCGCTGATGCCGGCCACGAAGAGCGGTTCCTGGAACTGGAAGCCCCAGCCGACGGAATGGCCGGCGGCGCGGAGTCCGACGACGATCGCCGCGAGGATCGCCATCGAGCCGAGGACACCGGCGGTATAGGCCAGGCCGTGGAGCCGGACCTCGCGCGGGTCCTTTTCCGCGAGGTCGGCGACCGCGACGACCTTGATCGCGAGAACCGGGAGCACGCAGGGCATCCCGTTCAGGATCAGCCCGCCGATCAGGGCGAGAAGGAAGATCTGGAGCCAGCGTCCCCCGCTGATCGCGTCGCTCGCAGGCGGGGCGGCAGCGGGGGATCCGGCCTGCCGCTCGAGGATCGGCACATCGACTTCGACGTATTCCGTGCCTCGCGAGGGCGTGGAAAGGCGCAGGAGGCCACGCAGCCGATCGCCCCCCTGATCGGCGAGCCGGACCGCTTCCATCGCGATCGCATAGCGTCGATCGGGTTCGATCGTGTCGAGCACCCGGGCCTTCGAGAATTCCAGGGATTCCGCGTCGATGGGGATGAAGAGGGGTTCTTCGTTGCCGGCTTCAGGGGGCCGACAGGAAGCTTCGCCTTCCGGACACGAACGGAGGGCCAGCTCGACGCGCCCCACCTCGTCCCCGGTCGGAGGCGATCCGGTCCAGAAGGCCTCGGCTTCGAGGCCCAACGCCGAGGCCACACGAGGCTCGCTCGCTTCGGCTTCGCGGAAGAGCGCATCGATGCTTCTCTGGTCCGAAGCGGAGAGACCGGGATCGAGGGGCGTCGAGAGCGTGAAGGAGGCGGGAACGCATTGGGTCCGGCAGATCAGGGCGGTCGTCTTCGCGCGGACCCCGTCGCCCGTCCCGATCCCGTTCGTCGCGAGGCCGGACCCGGTCGTGTGCGCGTCGTCGGGGATCGGCTCGATCGGGGCGGAGAGCAGGACGCGCCCTTCGTACCCCCAGGTCGTGAAGAGCCCGTCCGCTTCCCGGAAGGTCCGGGGCGTGGGCCAGACGATCTGCCCGACACGGTGTCCCGCCGCCTCGAGTCCGAGGCGGGGGGCAATTCCCGTTTCGCCCGGATTCCGCCAATAGACATGCCAGCCCGGAGCGAGATCGAAGAGGATGCCGATGCGTCGCTCGGGGCCGCTCGACACGAGCAGGCGGGCTTCGAGTTGGGGGGCGTCGTCCTCGAAGACCGCGAGGGTCCGGGCGGATCCGGGAAGAGAGGCCAGCTCGAGCCGTTCCGCCGGATCGATGCCCTTCGCCGGGCTGTCCGGGGGAGAAACGGCCAGGCCCGCCGAACCGGAGAGCCACAGGAGAAGGCCGCCCAGACAGGCGAGCACTCGGATCGGGAGGGTCATCTTCAAGGTTTCTCGTCTCGCGGGACCGCCCGAAGGGGGCCCGGAATTCAGGGGACCGAGCCGGATCGCCGACGATGCCAAAACGACACGGGCGCCGACGCTCCGCTATCGGTCGACCCCCCGTCCGAACCTTTGGTCAATTCGCACACTTCGGTCGTTCGTGAAGTGACGCAGGACCCGAATCCCGAAGGGATCCGCAATCTCGCCGCATCCCAGCGGAATTCCGGGCAATTCCCGAGAAGGTCTCCGGCAGATTCCGGAGTAACGATGCGATCTGATGCGAAAAGCACACAATATCGTGAGCTGGATCACCGAGAAGAAATGGATGTCGCCGAATGGGAGATGAGCCCCAGCGCGACGCATGGTCGTCCGCGGGTTTTCGATCGGATTTCGAAGCCGCTGCGGGGTGGTGTGGTGCGTCGTAGGGCGTGAAGCCGCAGGAAGAAGACGAGGTCGAGTTCAGATGGCGAACACGATGATGATGATGGACGGATGCGAGGATTCGCGCGGGAAGCGGCGTCGGACGAACGGCGCCGTCGCTCTCCTGCTCGCGGTCGGGATGCTGCTTCTCGGGGCCCCGCTGGCGAATGCCCAGATGGACGACATCGATCGTGCGCGTCGCATGCACGACCGTCTGGCCGGGGTCCCGCCGGACGCCACGACCCTCTCCGACATGGCGACCCAGATCGGGCTGGGCCGCGCGGATCTCGCGGCCGAGATCGCGATGCGGAATCCGAACTTCTACAACGTGGTCCTGAAGAATTTCATCACGCCCTGGACCAACGAAGCCCAGACCGTCTTCGCGCCGCTCAACGACTATACGGCGACGGTGATCGGGATGATCCGGGACGACGTCCCCTTCAACCTCATCCTTTCCGAGGACATCATCTACACCGGCGCCAACGGGGTCGTCTCCCCGAATTTCCAGCAGACGAGCAATGCCCACTACGAGGCACTCGAAGACGACGGAATCGATCTCAGCGATCCCGCGCTGTTGATCCGACGGACCCAGTCCGGACTGCCCGGCTCGCAGCTCTCGCCGAGCGATGCGGCGGGTGTCCTCACCACCCGCGCCGCTGCGGAGGCCTTCTTCGTCGACGGCACCAACCGCGCGATGTGGCGCTTCACGGCGATCAACCATCTCTGTCGCGACATGGAAGAGTTGAAGGACATCACGCGACCGGGCGATCGGATCCGGCAGGACGTCAATCGCAGTCCGGGCGGGGACAGCCAGATCTACCTGAATACCTGTTTCGGATGTCATGCGGGGATGGACGCCCTGGCCGGCGCTTTCGCCTATTTCGATTGGGACGAGGACCAGGGACGGATGGTCCATACGCCCGGCGTCGTCCAGGACAAATACCTCCAGAACGGCAACGTTTTTCCCTTCGGCTACATCACGACCGACAACAGCTGGATCAACTACTGGCGCGAGGGACAGAACTCGACGCTCGGCTGGCGGGGCCCGACCGATCGGGGCTTCGGTCCGAAGAGTCTCGGCGCCGAGGTCGCGTCGACCCGGGCTTTCTCGGTCTGCCAGGTCGAGAAGGTCTTCCAGCAGGTCTGCTTCCGCGGTCCCAGGGACCAGGCTGACCGGGATGCGATCGAGGCGATTGCAGACGACTTCGAAGCCAATGGGACCTATCGCATGAAGAGCGTGTTCGCCGCGGTCGCCGAACACTGCATGAACGATTGATGTCGGGCGCGAAAACCTTCCAGTCGCGCTCGATCGGGTCGAGCACGATCGAGAACCTCGAGGGATCGGCGGATATTCCGATGAAACAAGTAGAGCTCCATCACGACAAGTTCCTGGAAACGGCCGGACGACACGTCGGCTCGACCACGATCGGGATGATCTCCCGGATGGCGATGGGCCTGCTCGTCGCCCTGATCGCGGCAGGCTGCGGCGACTACAGCGGGTCCGATACGGACACTTCGATCCTGGCCAACAACGTGGGTGGCGGTCTTCCGCAGGGTCTCTCCGTGACCGAACAGGTCACCAGCTTCGAACAGACCGTCTATCCGGTCCTGCGGGCCAACTGTGACCAGTGTCATGGCGGGAGCGGACCCGGCGCCCCGCAGATCGCGCATCCCGACTCCGCGACCGCATGGTCGGCGGTCGTCGACAACCAGAAGGTGAACTTCTCGGATCCCGCATCCTCACGCCTGGTGCGGCGTCTCGCGGCGGACTTCCACTACTGCTGGTCCGATTGCTCGACGGACGCCGCCGAGATGCTCGCCCAGATCACCGCGTGGCAGACGGCCCTCGACAATGCCGGGGGGACGACGGGTGGCGTCGACGTGACCGGCTTGACCAGCAATACGCGTCAGATCAGCGACGGCGTCGAGGAGGTCGGCTCGGAGCGCTTCGACACGGGCATCATCGCGCGCTGGGATTTCAAGGAACTGACCGGAACCACCGCCTTCGACACGAGCGGCGTGGCACCGGCGATGGACCTCGCGCTCGAGGGACCCACGTTGATGTCGTCGTACGGAATCGACGTGGCCGAAGGTCGCGCGATCGCGACGGTCGACGCGAGCCGGAAACTCTATGACCGGATCGCCGCCCCGGCGACGGGCTCCCAGGCCTATTCACTCGAGATGTGGATCGCGAACGCGAACACGACCCAGGACGGTCCCGCACGGATCATGACCTATTCGCGGAGTACGGGCTCGCGAAACTTCATGCTCGGCCAGAGCCTCTATCAGTACGTCATCCGGAACCGGGCCTTCCTCGACGAATCGAACAACAACGGGAATCCCGCACTCGAGACCTACGACGTCGACCAGGACGCGCAGGCGACGCTCCAGCATGTCGTCGTCACCTACGATCAGCTCGCGGGACGGCGGATCTACGTCGACGGCCAGTGGACCGAGGACGTGGACCCGATCTCGCCCGGCCGCCTGTGGAACTGGGATCCGAACCACCGGTTCATCCTCGGCAACGAACTCTCGAACAATCGCCAATGGCTCGGCCAGATCCGCTTCGCGGCGGTCTACGATCGCTCGCTCCCGGCGGAGGCGATCCGGCAGAACTACGAAGCCGGCATCGGCAAGCGCCTGACCCTCGCGTTCGACGTCTCCGAGTGGACGGGTGGGAACTCGACGATCGAGTTCGCCGTGACCGAGCTCGACGCCTACAGCTATCTCTTCTGCCAACCGACCTTCGTGTCGGATACGGGCGCTGCGATCCGCGTCCAGAACATGCGGATCTCGCTCAACGGGGTGGTTCCCGTTTCGGGACGGAATTTCGCGAACATGAATGCACTCGTCACGAGCGGGCGGCAGCTGCTGTCGCGACAATGCTCGATCGTCGGTGGCATCGTCGATCCGAATACGGATGTCTTCCAGCTCGTGTTCGAGCAGCTGGGGATCTTCCAGGATCCCGTCACGCCGCCGACCCCGCCGCCGCCGGGTGCCGAGGATTTCGGGGATCCGGTCCCGGTTCACGGGATCCGGGATTTCGCCCGGGTGAATGCGTCGATGGCCGAGGTGACCGGGGTCGATCCCCAGACGGCGGCGGTCGACACGACCTTCGAGCAGCTGCTCCAGCAGCTTCCGTCCCAGATGGACCTGCGATCCTTCGTCGCGTCGAATCAGGTCGGCGTCGCGAAGCTCGGCATCGAATACTGTGACGTGCTCGTCGGCGACGGCAATCCGGCCAACCAGGTCCTGCGGGATCAGTTCTTCCCGGGCGCGGCCGGGTTCGGCTGGAACATGACGCCGGCGGCCGCGTTCTCGGATCCGGCAGACGTGGACCTGATCACGGATCCCCTGTTGGACGAGATCGTGGGAGCGGGTCTTCGCGGAGACGTAGGAGGCTCGCCCGCGCGGGATCAGGTCGAAGCGATCCTCGACCAGTTGATCACCGATCTACTGGCTGATTGTGGTGGTACGAATCAACCGGCCTGCGACAGCGACTACACCAGGAGCATGGTGAAGGGGCTGTGCACGGCGGTCGTAGCCAGCGGCGCTGTCCAGATTCATTGATCTTCTTTCTCCAGTTTCTCTTCATGCAAGAAGAGGAGGTTCGACCATGACGCAACGAAAAGGCACCGAAGCCGATCCGCCCTTCCTCCATCCCGACCATCCGCGTCCGCGGACGCGGCGTGAGTTCCTGGGACAGGGGTTCATCACCGGAGCGGCCTACGTGGTCGGGCCGTCGCTGCTTTCCCTGCTCGGTGTGAACCGGGCGAACGCCCAGGCGAGCTGCGCGCTTTCGGGGGCCGGCGCCGGCAAGGTGCCCTTCATCGGGATCGATCTCGGTGGCGGTGCGAGCATTGCCGGTTCGAATGTCCTGGTCGGCGGGCCCGGCGGCCAGGAAGACCTGCTGAACGAACAGGGATACGAGCGCCTGGGTCTTCCCCTCGACATGTCGCCCCTGAATTCACAGATCACGGCGGTCGACCGTACGCTGAATCTCGCCTTCCATTTCGATTCGGCGATGCTCGCCGGGATCCTCGACAAGGCGAATCCCACCACCCTGGCGAAGGTGGAGGGAATCATCGTCCCCTCGCGTTCCTCGAACGACACGGGGAACAATCCGCTCAACCCGATCTACGGGATCTACTCGGCGGGGGCCGATGGGGGGCTGCTCTCCCTGATCGGGACGCGGAATACCGACTCGGGAGGTCGCAGCATCAATCCGCCCGCGATGTTCATTCCCGAAAAGCGGCCGACCAAGATCGATCGGCCGAGCGACGTGACGGGTCTCGTCGACACGGGGCGGCTGACCGAGCTTCTGGGGGGCGCGGGCGCGGGAGACGTCGCGCAGGCGATCCAATCGATCTCGACGCTCAAGGTCCAGCAGATCCAGGAAGACCAGGCGGTCAAGGACCTGGTGAACTGCGCCTATCAGCAGAGTTCGGACCTCATCACGATCTTCGGCGATCCGGCCGCCCTCGATCCGACCCTGGATACGAACATCGTCAGCTCGGATCCGGCGGATACGCCGATCTTCACCGCGGCGGAACTGAATCAGAGCGAATTCCGGAAGACCGCTTCCGTGATGAAGCTCGTGCTCGAAGGCCATGCGGGAGCGGGAACGATCGAGTTCGGTGGCTATGACTACCACGACGGTACCCGGACGACGGGAGAAGCGAAGGATTTTCGGGCTGGTCAGGCGATCGGAGCGATCCTCGAGTATGCCGAGAAGAATCCCCTCGTCGGTGACGTCATGATCTTCCTCTTCAGTGATGGATCGCTTTCGTCCGACGGCCAGATCGACAACGCCGTGGGCAAGGGCATCTGGCGCAACGACAACTCGAGCACGGCTTCCGGCGTTCTCCTGGTCTACCGCAAGTCCGGGAAGCCCGACCTCGTTCCCGCCGTCGCGACCTCCCGGCAGATCGGATACTTCCGGTCGACCGGGAACGTCGAGACGGCAGCGAACTCGGTGGCCAACAATCCCGAGGCGCTCGCCCAGATGGTGATCCTCAACTACATGGCCCTGCATGGCGAAGAGGGGAACTTCACGACCTTGTTCCCGAACAGCGCGATCCAGACCGACATGGCGAGCTTGATCGGGTTCACCCAGATCAGATAGGGAAGAAGCGCCCATGCGCAGGCAGGGGAGGGGAAGATGAGTCAGAAGGACGACGGCGCGCCGGCGTGGCTTTTCTCGTTCGTGGATCTCGCGTTCCTGATGTTGATCGCGATGACCCAGCTGGCACCGGATCCGAGCGCGGCGACGCTCGATCTGGGCGAGATGATCGTGCCGAAGATCGGAGCGGCCGCGACGAGCGAGTTGCGCGATGCGGCCGCGGAATCCTGGCAGCTCCGCGTTCATCCTCCGGAGCCCGACGCGAAGAGCCCCTTCGAGCTCGTGCGTTTCGTCGACGGCGTACCCCAGACCGACGGCCAGCGGATCGAGGTGGAAGAGCTTCGACACGAGCTGACCGCCTTGAAGAATGAACACGGTGGCCGGCCCACGCTGGCACCACACGAGGACTCGCGAAGCCAGGACATGCTCGAGGCGGCGGCCCTGCTCGAGGAGAACTGGCCGGGCAGGCGACGCGCCGCCGTCAGTCGGATCTTCGATCGCGGATGAGCGCCTGGCGAGTCGAACAGCATTACGGATTCGGAGCCGCCCAGATTCCGATCCGGGCGGAGGCCCACCGTGCCCCGCCGATGGGCCTCGCCGAGGGCATGGCGTCGCTCGTCGCCGAGATGACCGAGGGCGGGCCCCTCGCGACCCTGCGTCGGCTGGCCGGGCAGATGCCCGCGCTCGCGCTCGGTGTGCTGATCCTGGGGGCCTTCATCCTGACCCTGTCACAGGATCATGCCGACCTCTCCCCGGTCGAGGTCGTCCTCTTCGAGAGCGAGCCGCCTCCGCTGCCGCCGATCGTGGAGGAGCCCGTTTCGCCGGAGCCGGCCCCGAAGCCGCCCGAGCCCCCGCCGCTCGAGATCGCGAAGCCGGAACCGCCGCGTCCCGTCGTGCCCCGGCCGCCCCCGCCGCGGCTGGCCGAACGGCCGAAACCGCCGCCTCCGCCGAAGGTCGCGCCGAAGCCGCGTCCCCGTCCCGTCGTGCCCCGGATCGCCCGACTCGAAGCGCCGCCCCCGCCGGCCGCCCCGAAGAGGATCGAGCGGCCTGTCCGGGAGCGCGCGCAGCCGGTTTCGCGCCCCCGGGTCGCGATCGAAGCCGCTCGCCCCGAGCCCCTCGTGGCGTCGGTCTCCCCGCCCCCCGAACGAACCGGACGGGCCGTGGCGCCTCGTGTCCAGCCGCGGCGCTCGACGCCTCGTCTCGACGCGCCGGCCGCCCCGGCCGCCGACGTCCCGGACGAGCCGGCCCCCAGCCGTGCCTTCCGGGTGGCCGCGGCACGCCCCGCCCCCGGTGAGCGGCCTCGCGCGCTCCCGGGGCTGTCGCCCGCCCCCCGCGTGACGGAATCGCCTCCGCGCGACCGGGCGCCGGTCCGAGTGGCGCACCGACGCCCCGACACGTCCCGGGACCGATCCCGGCAGCCGGCTCCCGGACTCGATGCCGCGCCCGTACCCGTCACGCCCGCCTCCCCGGTCCCCGTTCCGCGGCGCGCGACGCGGAGGCCTCCCGCCCCCACGTCGGGCCGGGCGCGCCCGCGTCCGGCGGCCGAAGTCGCCCGGGTGGCCGTCGACGTGCCCTCGTCCGCCCCCGAGCTGGCTTCCCGGGCCGGGCGAGCCGCACCGGATGCACCCCGAGGGGTACCCAGTGAACGACCCGGCGTGGCGGGCGTGCCCCTGGGCGACCTGGCGGCCTGTGTGAGCGATCGCGAGGAGGATCGGCTCAAGCAGGCGGTCGTGGCTGCCGTAACGACGCAGAAGGAATGCGTAAGTCGCAAGGGGACCTACCGATTCGTCGAGACGAAGAACCTGAACGCGTTCTTGATGTGGATCGATCGGGCACCCGGGCGACCCGTTTCGGATCGCTGTGTGGAGCTCGGCTACGCACTCGAATGTCTACGAAGCACGGCCCGTCGGGCCGCGCGATGAGGATGGGGATGGAGATGATTCGACTCAAGCGATCGGGCCTGGCGGCTCCTCGGTTCGATTCCGGACGAGCAGTCCGCCTGCTGGTCGGGATGTGGGCGCTGACATTCCTGCTGGTCGACGGCACGGCGACCGCACAGACGGACGGGGCGTCTCCGACCTGGGAAGACTATCTCGACTACGCCTACGTCTTCAGTTCCGCGGACGCCGACGCGCTCTCTGCACGGCTCGATGGCTATGCCGCCGAGATCGGACTTCCCCTCGATGCCTGGATCAAGCGGACGATGGAAGATCTCGAGGCGACCGGAGGCGAGGATTCGGGTCAGACACGAAGGCGCGCGATCGCCTGGCTCCTCGAGTATCTCGCGACCCGCGAGCCGGCCCATCTCGACCACGCCGTCGATACGATCGATGCCTTCTCCGATCCCAACAGTCGTCACGAGGATCGCTACTGGTACCACTACATCCATGCCCATCGGGCCCTCGAACGGGGCAGCGATACCGACTTCGACAAACACGTCCTGGGACTCTGGATGGACGTCGTCGTTCCCCTCGAATCGCCTTTCGAGACCCTGCAGAATCTCTCCCTGTCGCAGTCGGCGAATTCCGGCTTCGTATCGGCCCTGCCCTACGTCTTCGAGAACGTGGCCCGGCTCGTCCTGATCCGTAGCCAGGAGATGGGGATGGGGCATGGACTCGATCCCCTCGCCGCCGTCGTGCGGCTGCTGGCGGATCAACGCGTCGGCGCCTTTCCCGACGTCATTCCCGTCGAAGCTTCCGTGCGGGACTATCTCGAGCGGATCATCGCCCGTCTGGAGGGGCCGGAATCCGACGGCGGCAGCCTGACCTTCACCCTCGTTCTCTTCGAGGCGACGAAGCTCCACGACGTGAGCCGTGGGCTGCTCGCGAGCGAGGGCCTTTCCGAGAAGACGATCGCCGCGATCCGCGCGGCAGGGAGCGCCTACGGGCGTGCGATCGATCTCGCGCAGACGCCGTCCGGACAGGCCGCGGTCTACACACGGGTCCTGCGACAGATGGGCGAGGTCCACGCGGCCAAGCAGCGACTCGGGGTCGATCCGGATGTCGAGATTCCGTTCACGATCGAGGGGGCGCTCCAGGTCTATGGAATCCTCCATGACGCACGCAACGGGGACTGGCGCCATCAGGGTTTCCGCACGAGCGGATACGAGTCCTATCTCGAGTCGATGCGGGGTCTCTGGGAGGAGATCCAGGAAGCGACCCTCAACAGTGCGGACTACTACCTCTCCCGGGCCCTCGACGATCCGGCGCGGGCGTCGGAGCTGACGCGGAATGCGGCTCGACTCTACTCCCGGTACATCTCCCATTTCGAGCGCTACGCGACGGTCGATTCGACGGATTTCGTTCCCGACTCGGCCTATTTCGCCGCCTATGAAGCCGCGCGGGGCTACGCCGACGCGTTCATCGCCTACGGGATCGCCAACCCCAGCCCCGCGGAGATCCAACAGGCGGTCGAACGCTACAAGCTCGCGATCCGCGCATTTCCCTTCGACCGGAGCCTCTGGCCGGCGCTCACGACGGCGCTCGAACGTCGTGGCCGCGCGAACGACTTCCTGGCGATCGCCCGCCCGATCGCCGAGGTCACGGCCGGATCCCGTGCCGCGGCTTCATGGGTCGCCCAGAACGGGGCCGGTTCGGAGACGATCGAAGTGTTCCGCCGGGCACTCGGGGACGAGCTGGTTCTCATGTACATGGGATTCGCCGACGCCAACGGCCTGGCCGAACTCGAGCAGAGCCTGGTCGAGTTGAAGGCACGCCGAGCCGAGCTCTCGAGGGAGCTCGAAGCGCTCGCGATGCGACGGGATACGAGCGCTTCCGAGGCGCTGCCGGCCTCGCCGGATGGAGCCGCGGACGAAAGCGAAGGGCGGGTCCGATTCGGGTCGACCGAATCCCGCCAGATCGCCCGCCAACTCGAGGACGGGGGAAGGCAGCTCGCGAAACTCGACAAACAGATCTCGGCGCGGGCGCGGGCCCTTCCGCTCTTCCGCGCGGTCGTCGAGAGCGAGGACCTGGCGCCGGCGCTGCGGAGTCAGCGACAGCACCCGGTGCATACGCTGCTTCGCCGCCTCTACCACGAGGGATAGCGGATGTCGCGGGATGACGTCGGAAAGCGATGGCGATGGCCATTCGGAGGTGAAGGTATGAAGATGCGAAGTGGATCCGCCTGGCTCGTGCCGCTCCTGCTCGCAGCCGGGCTCGTCGGTTGTGCCCCGGGCATGGACCCTGTGCTCGATGACGAGGCGATCGACATGGCGGTCGAGGAGGAGGCGCCGCTGGGTGGAGAGGCCCTGGCCCAGCGCCGAACGGATCTCGCCCGTGCATGGCGGGACCTGCTTCATTTCGATGAGACCATGCGGAGTCTCGTCGATCGCAAGGACAGCCATGGCGTCAAGCTTCTCGACGCGTTCCTGTCCCAGTACATGGGGCAGCATCTCGATCCGTTGTTGCGGCCACGATGGCAGAGTTCCCATCCCGAGGTCATGGCCCTCGACGCGAACCTCCGGTTCATGAAGGCCCAGATCCTGGCGGGCATGCGCTATCCGCGACGGGTCCAGCAGGCGATCGACGACATCCAGCGCCGCTTCGAAGGGCGCGAGAGCATGCTGGTCGAGTATCCGGTGGGCGAACAACGTCCCCTCGGAGAAGCGCTGGAACTGCTGCGCGATCAGAAGTGGAACGGCTGAAAACAGGGAAGAGGTGTGGCTGTGGGTTCGATGGTCGGCAAGGAAGCAATGACGGTACTGATGACGGGGTTGTCCATCGCGGCCGTCCTCGTCCCCCTCGTCCAGGGTCTGCGGACGATCCTCGGCGCCTGGGCCGCGACGCGACGGGTCAGCCCGGAGGAGCTTCGGCGCGGAAAGGCCAACCGGCCGGGCGGGACCGAGCCCCTGGCCCTGCTGATGATCCGCATCCTCCAGAAATCCCTGCGTGAGGGCGAAAAGGAGGGGCAGCATTCGGATTTCGTCTTCGATGCGACCCGTCAATACATCCTGAACGAGTACGACCACCACTACGCCCGGCTGATCACGATGTATGCCAGCCTGCTTCCCCCGATCGGCTTCATCGGGACGACGGGCGGCATGTTGATCCTCTTCCTGTCGATGCATCTGGCGGACGATTCGCTCGAGCTCGGCGCCCTGGCGATCGCGCTCACGTCGAGCGTCTTCGCCCTGATCGCCTACGCGGGTCTCGAAGGCTTCAAGATCCGTCTCTATGCACGCCTCCTGGGCTCGATGCGTGAAGTCGAGGATCTCTACCACCAGGCGGATGCCCGACGCGAACAGGCGGCGGCCGGTCGCGCGGGCGTGCCTCGGAGCGCCGTGGCCTCCGCATAGCGATCTTTCGAAGGGACGTCCGCAGCGTGCGGGCGCCGTGTGGCATGCACGGCGTGAAGCCCGGGGCTCTGCCGTGGCCGCCTCCGCAACAGGCGCCGGGCGGGCTGCACCGATCCGATTCTTCGTCGGCGGGCGGGCGGCTCCGATCTCCGCCCTTGCAGCCCCGTTCTCGGCTGGCACACTCCCGTCCCTCGGAGGCGACGGGAAAGAGCATGGGAACCCGACAATTCGACCCCTACTTTTCGCATTGGGCCGACATCGCCGCGCGTCGGGTTCTCGACGCGCATCCCGATACGGATCCGATCGTCGTCGCCGCCGGGATCACGCCGTCGGGCGTCGTCCACATCGGCAATTTCCGCGAGGTCATGACCGTGGATCTCGTCGCCCGGGCATTGCGCGATCAGGGTGTCCCGGTTCGTTTCATCTACTCGTGGGACGATTTCGACGTCTTCCGGAAGGTGCCGGCGGATGCGCCCCAGAAGAAGATGCTCGAGGAGAATCTCCGCCGCAGCGTCGCCGACGTGCCCGACCCGTACGGCCGGACCGACAGCTACGCCAGCCATCACATCGAGCGATTCGAAGCGAGTCTGGTCCCCCTCGGCATCGAGCCGGAATTCATCCGTCAATCACGGCGCTATCGCGCGGGGCATTATGCGCACGGGATCCGGCGCGCGCTCGAGAAGGCCGATCTCATCCGGAGCGTGCTCGACCAGTATCGCAAGGAGCCCCTGCCCGGGGATTGGTTGCCCCTGGCCGGGTTCTGCGGGGCCTGTGGCCGGGACGAGGTCGATTTCTCGTGGGATGGCGAGTGGAGCGTCACGCTTTCCTGCCGGGATTGCGGCGAGACGACCGCGGTCGACCTTCGCGAGGGCGGGGACGTGAAGCTGCCCTGGCGGATCGACTGGCCCATGCGATGGGCGTTCGAAGGCGTCTGCTTCGAGCCCGGCGGCAAGGACCATAGCTCCGCGGGCGGCAGTTTCGATACGGCGAAACAGATCGTGGGTCCCGTCTACGGCGGCGTCGCGCCGGAATACGTCGCCTACGATTTCGTCCGGTTGAAGGGGCTGGGAGGGAAGATCTCGAGTTCGAGTGGCGGTGTCGTCACGGTGGCCGACTGTCTTCGCGTCTACGAGCCCGAGATGTTGCGATGGATCTTCGCGAGTCAGCGGCCCAACTCGGAATTCCAGATCTCCTTCGATCTCGACGTGATCAAGCTCTACGAGGACTATGACCGCGCCGTTGCGTTGGCCTACCAGCCCGACGATGGAAGCCGGAAGGACAAGAAGAGACAGATCGTCCGACGCACGATCGAGCTTTCGAGCGTCGTACCGAAGCGGATCGAGGCGGGCGATCGGCCGACCCGGGTGCCCTCCTTCCGACCCCTCTCCATGATCCTGCAGATCCATGACGGCGACGTCGAGAGGGCGCTCGCCCACTACGAATCGAGGGGGGAGGTCGAGACCCCCGCCGAGCGGGAACGTTTCCGGGTCCGGGCACGCTGTGTCTGGAACTGGATCCTGGACTTCGCGCCCGAAGAGTTCCGCTATCGGATCCGCAGCACGCCCTCTCCGAAACCCCTGGAAGGCGAAGCGAGAGCCGTTCTCGAGCGCCTCGTGGGAATCCTGGAAGAGAATCCCGAGATCACCGAATCCGAACTGATCTCCCATCTGAAGACGCTCTGCGACGACACGGATCTCACGCCCCGGGACTTCTATCCCTTCGCCTACGATCTCCTGATCGCGAGGCCCAAGGGCCCGAAGCTCTCGACCCTCCTGACGACGATGGGAGCCGAACGCGCCCTGCCTCTTCTGCGCGCCGGTCTGGGATAGGCTCCAGATCGCCCGGCCCTGGTACGGCGTGCTGTGCAGAGCTTCCCTAGGCGCTCTGGGCGACGTTCTCCAGCACGATGTCCAGCTCCGGGACCCCCTCGCTGAGCGCGTTGCGGCTGCGGCGGAGGCTGACCTTGACCGCCTCGCTCGTCTTGCCGACCTTCTCGGCGATCGTCCGGATCGAATGGCTCTCGCCGTAGCGCAGGTGGAAGATCTCCTGGTGGGCCGGCCGGCGTGAGGTCGCCAGGACCTTCTCGCAGCGTTCCAGCACGCGCCCGGCATCGACCCGCCGCTCGATCGTCGACTCGACGGGGCGTTCATCGAGGGCCCGTGCGTCCCGGGGCCCGACCATCCAGCGCGAACAATGGCGGAAATATCGCGAGCAGACGTTGTGGGCGATTCCGAAGGTCCAGGTCAGCAGGCTCGATCGACCTTCGTAGGATTTGAGGGATCGGTAGAGCTGGACGAAGGTCTCCTGGGTCAGATCCTCGGCCTCCGCGGGATCGCCCACGCGCTTGAGGGTGAAGGCGTAGACCCGGCGAAAATAGGCGTCGTAGATCTCGGAAAAGGCTTCCTGGTCCCCGGCGAGGACCCGTCGGACCGCTTCGAGATCCCGCTCCCTGTCTTCCCTGGCTACCGGCTTCCTCTGCATCTTCGACATCGTGATCGCTCCTGACTGGATCTCCCCGATCCGGACTTCGATCGGGGCTCTCCTTGTGAATGTATTCACAGGGTGATTGGGATCACGAAATCGAACTGTGAAGGGCTTCACACAGGGCGCGATTATTCGAGGTGCGTGCCTTTTCGGGGCCCACCGGGCGGGCCCCTCGCGTCGGCGCTGCCGGATTCAGTCCGTCTCGGCGGCCCGGGCTTCCAGATAGCGTCGGATCAGCGCGATCTCCCGCTCGTCGACGGAGTCGCCCATCTTCGGCATGGCGGTTCCCGGCAAGCCGAGCCGGACGATCAGATCGAAGCTGTCGCCAAGCCGGGCAACGGCTTTTCGCAGGTCCGGAACCAGGCTGGCCGAGACGCCCCCCGCGCCATGACAGCGGGAACACCATTGATGATAGAGCCGTTCACCATCGGCTTTCTCGCCCGGACGCGTGATGAACGCTTCGATCTGTTCAGGCGTGGGGGCTCCGCTCGCGAGCGCGTAGGTGATCAACCTGCCCGGTCCCGCGGCGGCGCCCCGGGCCGCCGTCCCCCCGCCGAGTCCGAAGGCCCCTCCCCAGCCGGCCAGGATCGAGACGTATTGGACGCCGTCGAGTTCGAAGGTCATGGGCGCGGCGATCACGCCCGTCTCCGTGTGGTCGACGAAGAGGGTTCGGCCGTCGTCGGCCCGATAGGCGACGAAGCGACCGTCGGCGGTTCCCTGGAAGACGAGGTTGCCCCCGGTCGTGAGGGTTCCGCCATTCCAGGGCATGCCGTAGGGCACGCGCCAGGCCTCTTTCTGCTTGACGGGATCCCACGCGAGGAGGTGGCCCGAAGCCGCCTCGGGCGGGAAGGCCGCGAAGACCGAGAAATCCGTCCCGACGTTGAAATCGACGTCCGTCACCTCGAAGCCCGGGTCGTCGCGATAGGCGCCGAGGATCTCCTGGGCCGGGATGTAGACGAGGCCGGTCTTCGGATTGAAGGACATGGGCTGCCAGTTGTGGCCGCCGAAGAAGGTCGGCTTCGTGAAGAGGACGTGTTCGCCGAAGCGTTTGGTTTCGATCGGCCGGCCCTGCTCGTCGATGCCGGTCGCCCAGGTGACCTCGACGTAGGGCTCGGCGGAGATGAGCTTTCCGTTCGTGCGGTCGAGGACGTAGAAGAAGCCGTTCTTCGGGGCCTGCATCAGGACCTTGCGCTTGCGGCCGCGGATGCGGAGATCCGCCAGGATGATGTGCTGGGTCGCCGTGAAATCCCACGTCTCGCCGGGCGTCGTCTGGTAGTGCCAGACGAGGTGGCCATCGTCGGGATCGAGGGCGAGGATCGAGCTCAGGTAGAGATTGTCGCCACCGCCGGGGCTGCGATGCTTCTGGACCCAGGGCGTGCCGTTTCCGGTTCCGACGTAGAGAAGATCGAGATCCGGGTCGTAGGCCATCGAATCCCAGACGGTGCCGCCGCCGCCGAGCTTCCACCACTCGCCCTTCCAGGTCCTGGCCGCCTCTTCGAGCGCCTTCGATTCGAAGGGCTTCGCCGGATCGCCGGGAACGGTGAAGGTCCGCCAGACGAGACTTCCGTCCTTCGTGTCGTAGGCCGAGACATATCCCCGGACGTTGAATTCGGCGCCACCGTTCCCGATCACGACCTTGTCCCCGACGATGCGGGGGGCCCCCGTGATCGTGTAGTTCAGGCTCGGATCGACGGTCAGGACCTCCCAGATGCGATGGCCATCCGTGGCATCGAGGGCGATCAACCGCCCGTCGAGGGTCCCGAAATAGACCCGTCCGTCCTTCACCGCGACCCCGCGATTCACGACGTCGCAGCAGGCCTTCCGGCCCGTTTCCCGAGGCACCTCGGGGTCGTAGCGCCAGAGAACCGTTCCCGTCTTCGGATCGACGGCGAGCACCACGCTCCAGCTGAGGGTCGTGTACATGACGCCGTCCACGACGACGGGCGTCGCTTCGAGGCCGCGCGTCGTGCCGGTATCGAGGGTCCAGGCCCGTTGCAGCGTCGCGACGTTGTCCGCGTTGATCGATTCGAGGGGGCTGTAGCGCTGTTCATCGGGGGTCCGGGCGACGCTCCGCCAGTCGCCCGCCGTCCGTGCGCCCTTTTCGTCGGCGAAGCCGGGCAGGGCGGCAAGACAGGCGAGGATTCCGATGACGACGAGGTCGATCCGGGCGCGTTGCATGATTCAGCCTCCGCTGTTTCCGTCGAGGTCGAAGAGGGATCGCGTGCAGGGGAATCGGCCGGTTCCGCTGCGGATTGTCGAGGCCGCATTCTGAAACAGCCGGAACCTCCGAGTCAACCCGGAAGGCCGGTCGTTTCCGGGAGGCCGAGCATGAGGTTCAGCGATTGGATCGCGCCTCCGGATGCGCCCTTTCCAAGGTTGTCGAGCAGGCCGACCAGGAAGAGATGCCCCGCGGCGTTCGGGATGACATGGAGCTCGATCCGGTTGGTTCCGTTCATGGTTCTCGGGTCGAGGGTGAAATCCCCGATCGGCTCGAGGTCCACGAAGGGAGCGACGCCGACGAAGGGTTCGTCCCGATAGTGATCGGAAAGCGTCTTCCAGGCGTCCCGACCGGAGACCCCGGAGGCGAGTTGCCTTCGATGGATCGGAACCTCGACCCGCATGCCGCAGGCAAAGGGCCCGACGGCCGGGATGAACTGCGGCGCTTCCCGGAGTCCGGCGTGATGCTGCATCTCCGGAACGTGTTTGTGGACGCGCTCGAGCGCGTAGGGGGCCTCGTAAGGGAGACCGATCCGCTCGGAACCGGTCGATTCCCAGCGTTCGATCAGCGCCTTCCCGCCACCCGAATAGCCCGAAAGTCCATGGATCGTGAGCGCGGCGTCTCGCGCCAGGAGTCCGGCATCGACGAGCGGGCGGACGAGCAGGACGAAAGCGGTCGCATAACATCCCGGATTCGTGACGAAGCGGGCGTTCCGGATCGCATCGCGCTGGGCGGGTTGCATTTCGGGGAGGCCATAGACCCATTCCCGGTCGACCCTATGAGCCGAGCTGGCGTCGATCACCCGGGCTCCGGCTTCGTCGGCCCAGCGGGCGGCCTCGCGGGCGGCGTCGTCCGGCAGGCAGAGAATCGTCAGATCGGCCTCGGCGATGGCCTTCTTTCGTGCGGCCTCCGATTTCCGCTCGGATTCGGGGAGCGTCCACGTCTCGAGGTCGTCGCGATCCGCGAGCCACTGGCGGATGCGAAGTCCCGTCGTTCCGGCATGGCCGTCGATGAAGATCCGCGGATTGGACATGGCGCGCGACGATAGCAGACGGCCCCGATGGCGATCGAGCGACCTCGGTCGAGCGGACGGCCGCTATTGCAGATACCACGGCAGGATCCGGAATCCCCGGAACTCGAAGGATTCCGTCCCGCCATGGACGAGCACGCCGCCCCGAGCGGGATTGCCGGGAATGGCGGTCCACCATGCGAGCGTGTCCACCGCATCCGACGCGACGGTCCCTCCCGACTTCACTTCGATCGGAACGACGTGAGTGTCGGATCCGGAAGCCAGATCGACGAGAATGTCGATCTCGTGACCCGTGGCATCCCGCCAGCAGAAGGGGGGAGCGTCCTCACGAATGGCGGAGAAGCTCTTGATCCGATCTGAGACGGCGAAAGACTCGAAGATCGGCCCACGGAGCGGATGGCGGGCGAGAAGGCGGCCGCATCGAGCAGGCAGGGCATGAGGTGCTTGGAGATCATGTCCGGAGAGGGAGTCGGGGTTCCGGTCGTGTCGATCCGATTT
>DRKE01000242.1 GCA_011051925.1 Deltaproteobacteria bacterium | reverse complement strand
TATGCGATGCGATCGGAATCGAGGTTCGCGTCATCACGCCCGACGAGATCAACGAGTTCGACGGGCTGGTCCTCGTCGATGTCCAGCCGAACGTCTTCGGAGACGATCCGCCCGAACGGCTACGCGAGATCGACGTCGTGGTCGATCATCATCCGGAACGGACGGGCTATCACGCCACGATCCAGGACATCCGGACGAACTACGGAGCGACCTCTTCGATCTTCACGGAATACCTCCGGGCAACCAAGACCGAGATCAATCCGCGACTGGCGACGGCTCTTCTCTATGGAATCAAGAGCGATACCCAGTATCTCGGACGGGAGACCAGCGAACGCGACATGCTCGCCTTCGCCTATCTCCACCAATCCCACAGCCCCGCACTCCTGCGTCGCATCGAGCGTCCGGCCCTGCCGATCTCGGGTCTGAAGGCGCTCGGCCGGGCACTCGCCAAATCCGAAGTCCGCGACGGAATCCACATTCTCGTCCTGGGTCGGGTCCGGGAGGACGTGATTCCCCAGGTCGCCGACATGGCGCTCCAGGCAGAGGGCGCCGAATGGGCCATCGCGGTCGGGACCGTGGGGCGGGATCTCGTCTTCTCGGTTCGCAACGTGGGTTATGTCCGCGCCGCGGGCGAAGTCGTCCGCGCCGTCGTCGAGGGCCTGGGTGTCGGCGGAGGCCACCGATCCATGGCCAAGGGCATCATCCCACTGAAGGCCTTCCGCGAGGTCTACGGTCGCGCGGATCGCGCCCAGGTCCGGAGCGCCCTCTTCGACGCCTTCGTTCGCGCGATCAATCGCGAGGACGACTGAGATAGCGATGGCACGGCCCGAAGCGCTCGACCCCGAGGAGATCGAATCCCGCCTGGAAACCCTTCCCGGCTGGCATCTCGAAGGCGGCAGGCTCCGCCGCAGCTTCCGCTTCGGGAACTTCGTCGAAGCCTTCGGCTTCATGACCCAGGCGGCGCTCCACGCCGAGAAGCTCGACCACCATCCGGAATGGTCGAACGTCTACGACCGCGTCGACGTCGCCCTCGTCACCCACGACGTCCCTGGAAGGGACGGTCCCGCCATCACCCCTCTCGACTTCGATCTCGCCGCCCGGATGAATCGGATCGCACCCCCTCCGAGCTGACCCGTCCGCGCCTTGAAGAACGGGCCATCCGACCCGGATCGCCCCGCGCCGGACGCCGCTTCGCGGCCGTTCCCTTTCGAATCGGGACCCGCGCACTACATCGAAAGGAGTTCGTGCGCCCCCTTCATGCGATCGGGAATCGGGATCCCGAGCGGACAGCTGCCGAGACAGGGCGCCGGACAATCGGCACAGGCCGACGCATCGACCTCGAGCTTCGCATAGAGCGACATCGCCTCCTTCTCGGAGCCGTAGTCCTCGAAGTACATCCGATGGCGCAGGACGTCGTGGATCGGGACCCCTTTCGGGCAGCTCTCGAGGCAGGCGCCGCAATGGGGCGCACAATAGGATCCGACGATCGCACGGTCGTATCGCTCGAGGATCGCCACGTCCTCGCCCGCGAGCCTCTTGCCCGAAGCGTAGAGGTATTCGTCGACATGCTGCATCTCGAAGAAGGAGATCACGGCACAGGAGACATGGGGATTCTCATGGACCCATTTCAGGGCGGCCTGGGCGTAGGTGTTCCGATCCCGGTAGTCCTCGAGATTCCTGTGCTTCGCGCCCTTGAGCGTCTTCATCGCGACGATGCCCATGTCCTGTTCGTCGTGGGCACGATCGATGATCCGGCCCAGCTCCGGCCAGATCCCATGATGGTAGGCGAGCATCATCACGTCGAAGCGCCCCGAGTCGATCGCCGTGTTGGCGACCTCGACGAGACGGGGCGTATGCGTCGACACACCGAGAAAACGCACCTTGCCCTCGGCCTTCAGCTGGTCGAAGGCCTCGTGCACGTTCTCGTCCATCAAGCGGTCGACCTCGTCACACGAATGGATGTGGACGAGATCCACGTAGTCCGTGTCGAGTCGCCGCAGGCTGTCGTGGATGACTTCCTTGTAGCGTGCGACGGGCGTACCGGCGGGAAGATGACCGATCGGCGTGCAGAATTTCGTCGCCAGGAAGACCTGGTCCCGCGGAAAATCGCGCAGGGCGCGACCGACGACCCGTTCACTTCCGGCCGTCGAGTAGTCCGGTGCCGTGTCGATGTAGTTGACGCCCCGATCGAGGGCGGCCGTCACGATCTTCCACGCCTCGTCGCCCCGCAAGCGCCCCGCCCCGAGCACCGTATCGGAGACGCGCCACCCGGTCCGACCCAGGCGGCGATAGTCCTCGACGCGGGCCCCCTTCCAGGCGTCTTCCCAGATCGGGTTCGTCTTGACGACGCCTTCGTCCGAACTGATGTGATTGCTGATCGCCCACCAGCCATTCCCCTCCTTCCCGATCCCGAACAGCGCATGACCGACCGCCCCGACCAGGCCGGCGACGAGCGCACTCGATCCGATCGCAGCCGTCTCGAGAAAGCGTCGGCGCCCCGGTTCCGCCGGCCCTCTCCTGCCGTCGCGAGCCAGCAGGACGACCACGATGGCGACGATCGGAATCAGGACCAGGGTCAGGAGACCGAGAAAGAGGCCCCCGACCGCGTTCGACATGTCGGGGGCGAAGGTACGTTGGATCCATTCGCCCGCCGGGAAGGCACTCGCGTCCAGCCCGATGACGGCGTGGTAGAGGAAGTTCCCGCTGATCGCATAACCCACGACCAGGGCGACGATGACGACGATGCCGACCTTCCGACCCGTCGTGCCCTTCTCGAATGCCATGTCCCCATCCTCCGGTTTCGGGCTGGAGCTGCGAGCTCGATCGTCCGACACGAGCGAGCTGTCGGTCGGACGAGCATTGCGCAGCACAGGCCGTCTGGGCGAGTATAAGGGCTGGATGCCGACCCCGCTGATCATTCCCGACGTGGCTTCGCTGCCCGAATACGAAGGGCGCGATCTCGGAGCCACGGATTGGCACACGCTCGATCAGGGACAGATCGACGCCTTCGCGGCAGCCACCGGCGACCGTCAATGGATCCACGTGGATCCCGAACGGGCCCGACGCGAATCGCCCTTCGGCACGACGATCGCCCACGGCTATCTCACGATCGCCCTCGCCCCCGCCCTGCTGCCCCGACTGATCGAGGTCGCGCGGTGTTCCCGGATCGTGAACGTGGGGATCGAGAAGCTGCGACTGCGCGAACCGGTGCCTTCCGGAAGCCGGATCCGTCTCGCCGCCCAGCTGAAGACCGTACGTGCCGCCCCCGGTGGCGCGATGCGCGTCGGCCTCACGGTCCGTTTCGAGGTCGAGGGCGCGAAACGACCCGCTTGCGCGGGGGAGCTGGTCTTCCTGTACTTCCCGTAGCCGCCACGGTCGTCCCGATTCGCGGCATCGAAGGGCGGGGCGACCCGGGCGCTTCCGGCCATCCTTCATCGGTCCGTCCGGGCTCCCGGTCGTGCGCGCGATCCGAAGGCCTCGTGCCGCGCGTCCTGGGCGGGGTATGCTGGGCCCATGAAGATCGCTCTCGCCCAGATCAATCCGACGGTTGGCGACCTCGCCGGCAACCGACGCCTGGCACAGGAGGCCGCTGAGCAGGCCGCCTCGGCCGGCGCGGATTGCGTGGTCCTGCCCGAACTCGCGTTGACCGGCTATCCGCCGATGGATCTGCTCGAAAGGGATCGCTTCGTCGACGATCAGCTCGCCGAACTCGACGAGCTCGCCAAGACCTCCCGCAGGATCACGATCGTCATCGGCGCGGTCACGCGAACCGAGCGCGCCCGACCCAAGGCGATCGAGAATTCCGCCGTCGTTCTCGCCGAGGGAAGACGTCATGCCGCACGGGCCAAGACGCTGCTGCCGACCTATGACGTCTTCGACGAGCAACGTTATTTCGCCCGCTCTGACGACTGGTCTCCGGTCGAGGTCCCCGGCCTCGACCTCCGGCTCGGGCTCGCCGTCTGCGAAGACACCTGGTTCCACACCCGGCCCTATCCCATCGATCCCGTCGCGGAACTGACGGCACGGGGTGCCGGGATCATCCTCAATCCGTCGGCCTCACCCTGGCATGTGGGCAAGGCCGCCGAGCGCCGCGCCATGCTGGCCGAGGTGGCGCTGCGCCACGAGCGTCCGGTCGTCTTCGTCAACCAGGTCGGTGGAAACGACGAACTGATCTTCGATGGCGGCTCGTGCGTGATCGACGCGTGTGGCACGGTCCATGCCGCCATGCCGCTCTTCGAGACCGGCATCGCGATCTGCGAGATCCCATCGGGTCCGGGCACGCCCCTCGAAGCCGTCGAGGATCCCTCCGAGATCGAACAACTCGAACGCGGACTCGTCCTGGGGATTCGCGACTATTTCCTGAAGCAGAACCTGCCGCCGGGCGCGGTGGTCGGCCTCTCCGGCGGGATCGACTCGGCCGTGACCGCCCATCTCGCGGTCGAGGCGCTCGGCGCCGAGCGGGTCGCCGGAATCGCGATGCCCGGACCTTTTTCCTCGGAACACAGCATCGAGGACGCGCTCGTCCTGGGCGAACGCCTCGGGATCGAGGTCCGTCGCGCCGAGATCGGCCCGGTCTACGAGGCCTATCTCGAGATCTTCGCTTCGCTCTTCGGCAGACAGGACGACTACGGCCTGACCCAGCAGAACATCCAATCGCGGATTCGCGGAGCCATCCTGATGGCCTGTTCGAACCAGGAGAACCGCCTCGTCCTGGCGACGGGGAACAAGAGCGAACTCTCGATGGGCTATTGCACGCTCTACGGAGACACGGTCGGGGGGCTGGCGGTGTTGGGCGACGTCTACAAAGGCGACGTCTACGCACTCGCGCGGCATGCGAATCGGAAGACCGAGAGGATTCCGAGAAACACGATCGAGAAACCGCCCTCGGCCGAGCTCGCGGCCGGTCAGCTCGACCAGGATGATCTGCCGCCCTACGAGATCCTCGACGCCATTCTCAGGCAGGCGATCGAGGGTGGGCGGAGTCGGGCCTCGATCGTCCCGCCCGAGGGCGTTTCCGAGGAGGTGGCTCTCGCCATCGTGAAGCGACTCGATCGCAACGAATACAAACGGAGACAGACGCCTCTCGTACTCCGAACCTCGAAGAAGGCCTTCGGCGCGGGGCGACGTCTCCCGATCGTCCATCGCTACGAAGGCTGAAGAGGGCGGGGCCGCGGATCGGCCGGACGCCTTCGCCAATCCGGACCACGTCCAGCCATCGCCCCCGGGCCTCAGGCCAGCAGCGCGAGGGCGTCGAGGTCCCTGATCTGGCTGGCGGAGCGATGGGCCATCGCCATGAACATGTCGTCGCCGCGATCGGTCTGACCGACGGAAAGGGAGCCGAGGATCGTGATCGCCGGCCCCTGGAAGCTGCCATGGACGTAGTCGGCCCGGATCTCGTCGGCACTCCGTTCGACACCGAGTCCGGCCATTGCCTCCCGATAGACGTCGAGCATGCGGGCTTCATGAAGTCGGCGCTTCTCGGGCGGACTGCTGGTGCCGAGGAGATAGGCGAGATCCTGGCCCCCGGATCCGACCGAGAGCGTCTGCCAATCGACCGCTGCGACCCGGATCTCGCCGGCGACGGAATCGAACATCAGGTTGTCGAGGCGGTAGTCGCCATGGACGAGGGTCCTCGTGGTCGGAGCCCTCTTGCGCCAGTTGCGGACGCCCGCAGCGAACCGACGCAGCGTTTCCGCGTCCTCCTCCGACAGTCTTTCCCGATAGCGCTCGAGGAAGACGGGGGTTCCCATTTCGATGTAGAGGGCGAATTCTTCATCGGAGGTCCCGAGCGTCCAGTCGAAGGTATCGAGTCGCGAATCCCCCTGGAGCGGTGCGTGCAGCCCCGCGAGGTTCCGGACGGCCGCTTCGATCTCGGCATCGTCCGCGCCGGCGATCTGGTCCCCCTGTCGCGCGGGGGCGAGATCCTCGAGCAGCAGGGTGAAGATCGACTGGTCTTCGGAGAGCCCTCCGTAGTAGCAGGCGGGCGTACGGATGGGCAGGCTCGAAGCGAGGCTCGTGTAGAAGATCGTTTCGGCCCGATAGGCCCCGCGCGCCCCGGCTTCCCGACTCTCGGCCGAAGGGGATGGAAACTTTCCGACGAGGGTGGCCGGCGCGAAACGCGATGCTTCCGTCGAGGGGGCCTCGACGTATTCGAGATGGAGGCGTTCGTTGTGGGCCATCTGCCCGGTCCCGACGGGCTCTCTCCGAAACGAACGGACCTCGACGTCGAGCCCGGAACCGCGCAGCGCCGCGGTCAGCCATTCGGGCGTCAGGTCCGCGGGGTCGGCCACCACCGCGTTTTCGAGCCGGGTCGTGGGCGGAGACATCCGAGACGGGACGGAGACTCAGCTCGCGGGCGCTTCGGCCGGAGCATGGCGAACGTGTTCGGCGCGCGCACCCCGCGGCCCTTCCTGGACGACGTACTCGACGAGATCCCCCTCGTTCAGGCCGTCATAGTCGCTCGCATTCAGACCCGAACGATGGAAGAAGACCTCCTTGCCATCCTCTCCACGAATGAATCCGAAGCCCCGGTCGCGGACCATCTTCTTGATCTTGCCCCGACATTTCGGCCCGCTGGGAACGGCCGTCGGGCCCCCCCCCGCGGCCGGCGTGCGCTTGCGGCCGCGGCCGCCGCGTCGCCCGCCGGGCGCGCGGAAGCGATCCGTGGAAACGAATTCGTTCCGGAAGAGGTCGAGGGGCACCGTCAGATCCTGGAGACCGTCCTGTTCGGGAGAGAGCAGGACCTCGCCCTCCTCGGCTTCGACGACGCTGTAGCGAAGTCCGGTATTCTTGTGCGTCACGAAAAGTCCTGATTCGATCTCGTCCAGCGTCAACATGACGTCTCTCCCGTTATCCTTGCTCTACGCGCGACCGGCTTCGGCATGAGCCGTCGGCCGCTACTGCGCGTGTTCCGCTCTGGGCCCGTCCCTTTTTCGGCCGGTCCTTCTTTTGGCCGGTCCTTCCCGACCGATGCTTCCTGCCCGGCTCGTCGCCCACTCCACTCGAGGGAACCCGTCCTGACATCCCACGACCGACCACGACCGACTTCCCGATCTCCTCGCCCCAGCGTCTTCAAAGCCCGAAGAACAGAACGACCGATCCAGGCCAATGACCCCACCCGGATGGGGGGTGTTGGCATCTCGATCCCGGGCGTCTTGGAGCAGGGATGCTCGGAACGTTGGGAATGTGGCAGCCGCGGTCGACTGGAACACTCTCGGGGAGGCGGGCGCGCAGGGTAGGAAAGCTGCCGAGCCGGGTCAATGACACCCGCCGGGGCAAGGATGGATCGAGGGTACTCAAGTGACTGATCTAGCTGGATTTTTCATATGGCCAGGGCGTCGGCGAGCAAGTCCCGCACTTTTCGCGATCTTGTTCGCGTTTGTGGCATCGGCCTGTTCCGGAGCCCCGGGTGCCGAAATCAGGAAGCTCGTCCGGCCCTCCGACGGGAAGCCACCGGCGACGCTTCGCGTCGGAACGAGCGGCGACTATCCGCCCTTCAGCGCCTGGCCCGAAACCCCCGGCGCCGGGGGCGATTCCGGCCCGAAGGGATTTTCCGTCGATGTGGCAAGGGCTTACGCCGCCGATCAGGGGCTCGGAATCGAGTGGGTGCGCTTTCGTTGGCCCGAGCTGAGCGCGGATCTCGAGGCGGGGCTTTTCGACCTCGTCGTTTCGGGCGTCACGGTCCGACCCGATCGATCCGTGACGGGTCGCTTCAGCCTGCCCCTCGCCACCAGCGCCGCGGTCCTCCTGGTCCCTGCCGATTCCCCGCTGCAGAAGCCATCCGACCTCGACCGCGTCGACCTCCGCCTGGCGGTGAACGCGGGCGGCCATCTCGAGCGCGTGGCCCGGCGCCTCTTCCCCGAGGCGCGGATCGATGCCGTGGGCGCCAATGCAGACGTCCTGCCCCGACTGCTGCGGAAGGAGGTCGACGGCGTCGTCAGCGACAGCGTCGAGGCCCCGCTCTGGCAGCGCGCCTCGGACCGCCCGCTCCGGACGATCGGTCCCCTGACCCGGGACCACAAGGCCGCCTGGTTTCCGCCTGGCGACGAAGAGCGGATCCGGAGCTTCGACCGCTGGCTGATCGCCGCCGAATCCTCGGGCCTTCTCGACCGACTGCGCGAACGCGCTGGCCTGGCACGGGTCGCCACGGCCCGACCCGTCGCCGCGCTGCTTTCGAGTCTCGACGAACGCCTTTCCCTCATGCCCGCCATCGCCCGGGCCAAACGGGTCCTGGGAATCCCGATCGAGGATCGGGCGCGAGAGGATCGGGTTCTCCGCTCGGCCGCCGCGGCGGTGGCACGGGCCTCGGTCGAGGCCGGGCAGGCGCCACCCGATCCCGTGGTGGTCGAAACCCTCTTCCGCACGCAGATCGAGGCCGCAAAATGGATCCAGCGCCAGACCCTCGCCGACAGCGCGGAATCCCCGATCACGACGCCCGAGGAACTCGCCTCGAGACGCCGGGCGGCGCGTCATCGCCTCGATCGGTCGCTCCGGCCCGCGCTGATCCATCTCGGCAACCGGATCGCGATGTTGCTCGTCGCTTCGATGGGCGACCCTTCGCCCCCGCCCGATCCGGACGACGTGGCACGCGCCCTCGCGCGCCACGGGCTTCCGGATTCCCGGCTTCGCGCCCTGCATCGCGCACTGGCCGCAACCCTCACGAGCGGAAGAACAGCCGGGCCAGACCACCCGCGGCAGCGGGCAGCACCAGGCACAAGGACCATCGGGTCAGCGCGAAGGGCGCCCCCATGATCGGCACCTCCCAGGTGAAGAGTCGATGGATCGACAACAGACTCCAGGCCGCGAGGAAGCTGACCACGGCCGCCGGCGTGGCCCCGGAACGCAGCAATGCCGCGGCCAGGGGCATCGAAACGAAGGGGCCCGCCGGCGTGATCGCTCCGGCCACGGAAGCGAGCAGGAGGCCCCGCCAGCCCGACCCCTCACCCAGCGCCGCGGAGACCAGACCGTGGGGCATCAGGCGCTGGAGCATGCCCGCCAGCAGGAACGACACGAAGATCACGACGGCGTAGCGAACGAAAAGCCTCGCCCCGCTACCGAGCCCCTCGCCGAGAAGCGGGGTCCCGCCCCGCGCCAGTGCCACGACGATCAGCACGAGCAGCACGGCGAACACGATCCAGAAATTGCTGTCGAAGATCTTCATCGGCGAAACCCGGATACCCCCTTCCGAGAACCCGCTCCCGGACCGCGGCCCTTCCCGGGGCGAAGCGCCGGGACCGAGGCGGGCATCCCGAAAGACCATGATCGAAGCGGCGCGCTCAATAATACGGACTGCGAGCGCGATGTCGTGGAATCGCCTTGATCCGGGGGGCCTGGCCCGCATTCCAGAGCCACCCATCGAGCTCATGGGCGGTGATCGGCACTCCCCGCCCTTCGAGTTCCGCCACGATCCGCTCGACCG
>DRKE01000241.1 GCA_011051925.1 Deltaproteobacteria bacterium | reverse complement strand
CTGCTCGTCGTGTTCGTGTCGGGTGTGCTGCTCGCCGCGAGCCGCTTCGTTCGTGCCTGGCTCTTCAAGCCCCTGCTCGACGAGATCCTGGTGCCCGCCGCGAATGACACCCTCCGATTCGACGCGATCGAAGCCCGACTCTGGCAGATCGTCGTGCTGCTGGCTCTCACGCTGGTCATCACGCCCATCGCGATGTACTACAGGATCTATCTGTCGAACTGGCTCGTCGCGCGGGTCCGCAAGGACATCGACCTCGAAGTGGCCCGCAAGCTGCTGAATGCCCCGCTTCGGATCCACCGGGGTGGATCGAGCGGCGATCTGCTCTCGCGCGCCCTGACCGACGTCCAGCTGGGCACCCAGGCCCTGATCTTCCTGTACCGGGATGCCTTGTCGAGCGTCCAGATGCTGCTCGGCGGATTGATCGCGATGTTCGTCACCAGCTGGCAGCTCGCCCTGGTCAGCATGCTGACCGTGCCGCCCCTTTTGATCATGCTCAACTATTTCGGGCGGCGGATCCAGCGCCAGACCCGGCGACGCCAGGAATCCCAGGGCAGTCTCTCCCAGCATTTCCTGTCGATCCTTTCGGGCATCAAGGTCATCAAGGCCTTCCGCGGCCAGGATCTGGAACTGACTGCCTTCGATCGCGAGACGGACAAATATTTCCGCCGTCACATGAAGGTGGTGTCGAATCGAACCCTCGCCAAGGCCTCGACCGAGGCGCTCAACCAGCTGATCGGTACCTTGATTCTCGGCGTCGGCGCGGTGCTTGCCTACCACGATCTCTGGGGCGTCACCCTCGGCACCCTGGCGGCCTTCTCGATGATCCTGGTGACGACGTACAAGCCCGTCAAGACACTCACGATGTCGTACGCGAACATCATGGAATCCCTGGCTGGCGCCGAGCGACTCTTCCAGGTCCTCGACATCGAAGAGGAGCCCGCGAACCGGCCCGACGCACGCCCGATGACGGGTGTCTCGAAGGGAATCCGCTTTCGCGACGTCCACTTCCGGTACGGCGAGACCGAGATCCTTCGCGGCATCGATCTCGAGGTCCGCCCCGGAGAGGTGATCGCGATCGTCGGCCGGACGGGAACAGGCAAGAGCACGCTGATGGATCTGCTGCTGCGTTTCCACGATCCCACCAGCGGATCGATCGAGATCGATGGCGTCGACCTTCGCGATCTCCAGCGGGATTCGTTCCTCGATCATGTCGCCGTCGTGACCCAGGAGCCCTTCCTCTTCGATGAAACGATCGCCGAGAACATCCGCTATGGAAGACCGGAGGCCAGCGAAGAGGAGGTTCGCGCCGCCGCCCGGGCGGCTTCCGCCGACGAGTTCATCGAACAACTGCCCGAGGGCTACGACACGGCGGTCGGTGAGTTCGGCCTGCGGCTCTCCGGCGGCCAGCGACAGCGGATCACCATCGCCCGATCGATCCTGCGTGATCCGGACATCCTCGTCTTCGACGAAGCGACGAGTTCCCTCGACGCGAAGACCGAACGGGCGGTGCAGGCCGCGATCGAAGCGCTGCGTGGTCAGCGCACGATCTTCCTGGTCGCCCATCGGCTCACGACGATCCGCCACGCCGACCGGATCGTCGTGCTCGAGGACGGACGGATCGTCGAGGTCGGTGATCACGAAACCTTGATGGGACGGCCGGGAATCTATCGCGAACTCGTCGGCCTCGGAGATCCCGATTCTCCGCAAGCGTGATCCAGCCGTACGCCCTTCAGACGGGGAAGGCCCGGACCTCGCGATAGAACCGCTCCAGCCAGGCCGCCAGGCGATCGGGACGAAAGCGGGAACGGGCGTCGTTTCGCGCCGCCTCCCCCATCGCGCGTCGGCGATCGGGATCCCCGAAGAGCTCGGACCAGGCGGAGGCGATCGCTGCGGGATCCTCGCCGACGAGCAGTCCCGTCTGACCATTCGAGATGATCTCCGGGATCGCGCCGCGCCGGGTGCCGACGAGCGGCAGACCGAGGGCCGCGGCCTGCAGGAGCGCCCGGCACGTCCCGTCCGAGCCGGGCACGAGAAACGTGAAGACGTCCATCGCCCGCAGGACGTCCGCGTAGTCCTGGACCCGGTAGCCCGCGAAGACGACCCGATCGGCCACCCCGAGCCTTCGGGCCGGCATGCGGACGACTTCATCCACGTGGGTTCCTCGACCGATCAGGACCAGCCGGAGATCCGGTCTCTCCGGGGCAATCCGAGCGAGCGCGCCCAGAAGCAGATCGAAGCGACGATGGGCCTGCATGCGCGCGACCACGCCGACGAGTTCGGCCGACTCCGGGAGGCCGAGCTCCTCCCGAACGCCCCGCCGACTCTTCCGCGTCCCCAGGGCGTCGAGATCGATCGCACCCGACGTCGACGAGACGGGCCGCCCCCCTCGCATCGCCCCGCGATTCTTCTCGAGGGCATCGCTCACGCAGATCAACCCGTCGCAGGCGGGACCGTAGAGCCAGCGATTCCAGGGCCAGGCAGCCAGGCGGGACGAGCCGACATCGAAACGGACGAGTCGCGAACGCCGTGGGCGACCCGCACCGGGCCACCCCAGACGGAGGGCCCTTGCCCCGAGGACATGGTCCCGGGCATGCCAGCATTGAACGATGTCGTAGGGCCCCGCCAGTTCGTCGCTCTCGAGCCACTGCCGTAGCCGACGGATCCGCTCGCCGTCGCCCGCGGCGACCGCACTCCGGCGGGCGGCGATCGGATGGATCGGAGAAAGATTGCGCAGCATCGCTTCTTCCCACAGACTCCGATTCGCACCCGGAGGCGCCTCGGGGCAGACGAGGTCGACCTGATGTCCCCGTTCCCGAAGCGCCGCCATGGCGACGAGCATCGGCTCCGCGGGGCCGGTCCACTTCCAGTCGCTCACGAGCTGGAGGATCTTCAATCGCCGCTTTCCGGGCGGGAGGGTTCACGGCGACGCTCCCAGAGTTTGGCGTATTTCAGGAAGACGTAGAAGGCACTCGCCACGGAGATGACGAACCCGGCCATCCCGTCGGCGAAGCCACGACGAAGGACGTAGGTGCGAAGGAAACGCGCGGGTGGGCGAAGCACGAGATCCTGCAGGCGGAAGGGCGCCCCTTCGCGATCGAGCGCGGCCGCCGCCTCGTCACTGAAGAACTGGATCCGCTCGACCTGGTCCGCGAGATCCCGATAGCTGTAGTGCAGCAGCTCTCCGTCGAGGGTCCCGACCGGCCCGTCCACCTCGACCCGTCCATGGGGATCCCTTCCGACCCAGTGCGCACGAGAACGCCGGAAGAGGCGCAACTTCCAGTCGGGATGGAAATCCCCGTGTCGGATCCAGCGGCCCAGGTGGTAGGTCATGCGATTGACGCGATAGGCATCGAATTCCGATTCCGATGACGATGGCCCGACCCCGACGGACTGAATCCGCGCCCGGATCGATTCGGCCAGGGCCGGCGGCACGACCTCGTCGGGATCGACGATCAGCACCCAATCATTCTTCGCCAGGGCCACGCAGGCCTGCTTCTGAAGCAGATCCCCTGCGTAGGGCCGCCGTTCGACCCTGGAGGCCCATCGTCGTGCGACGGCCTCCGTCGCATCCTGGCTGCGCTCATCCACGAGAACGACGATCTCATCGGCCCAGGCGACCGACGACAGGCACCGCTCGAGGTCCCGCGCTTCGTCCCGCGCCAGGATGCAGACACTGAGCGGCGCGCTCATCCGCGAATGCGCTCGACCGAGCGGACGCCCTTCACCTTTCGGATCTCGCGCATCACACCGGCCAGCGTCCTGGCATCGGGCACCCAGAGTTCGAAGGTCTGCTCTGCCGTCCTGCCCGTCGTCTCATCGACCGAGACCTTCGCCGAACCGATGTTGATCCCGGCCGCCGAGATCGTGTTCGTGATCTTCGCGAGCATCCCGGGCTCGTCCCGGGAGAGGACCCGGATCGCGATGGCTCGCGCGACCTTCGCCTCATCGTCCCACTCCACGGCGATCTTGCGCTCGGGATCGAGGGTGAAGACACGCGCGCATCCCTTCGTGTGGATCGTCACTCCACGGCCGCGGGTCACGAACCCGATGATCTCGTCGCCGGGAAGGGGCTCGCAGCAACCCGCGAAACGCACGAGCACGTCGGGCGTTCCCGATACGCGGACGCCGGAGGTCGAACGACGCCGCTCGCGCTTGAAGAGGCGCCGGAGACGTTTCGGAACGACGTTCGCCGCGGAGGCGACCGCAGAGAGATCCGGCGGGGCCTTCCCCTCGCCCCCCGCGAGCTTCCGGACGAGCACGCTCGCCGCGATCTTCCCGTAGCTGATCGCAGCGAAGAGTTCGTCGATCGTCCTGCCCCCGAATTCCGCATCCGCGTATCGCTGGAGGCGGCCGTCTTCCAGGACCCCCGCCAGGGTCAGGTCATTCCTCCGCAGCTCCCGCCCGAGGATGTCGCGCCCCAGGGCGACGGCGCGTTCCTTCCCGGCCTGGCGGATCGCGTGCCGGATATGGTTCCGCGCCTTGCTCGACACGGCGAATTCCAGCCAATCCTTCCTGGGCGACTGGCTCGAACTCGTGATGATCTCGACCGTGTCGCCATCCTTCAATCGTTGGCGGAGCGGGACCAGCCGGCCGTTCACCTTGGCCCCGACGCAATGGGACCCGACCTCGCTGTGGATCGCGTAGGCGAAGTCGATCGGCGTCGAACCCGAAGCGAGATTGATGACCTCACCCGTCGGAGTGAAGACGAAGACCTCGTTCGGGAAGAGGTCGAGTTTCACGGCGTCCAGGAACTCGTGCGGGTCGGAGATCTCCTTCTGCCATTCGACGAGCTGCCGGAGCCAATCGAATTTCGAGTCGTCGCCATCCGCCTCGAGACGCCCTTCCTTGTATTTCCAGTGAGCAGCGATCCCGAGTTCCGCGTCCCGATGCATCTCGACCGTCCGGATCTGGACCTCCATCCGTTCTCCGTATTCGCCGATCACCGTCGTGTGCAGCGAGCGGTACCCGTTCGGCTTGGGCAAAGCGATATAGTCCTTGAACCGGCCGGGGACGGGCGGCCAGACGGAGTGGATCTGCCCGAGAGCGGCATAACAATCGCCGATTCCGCCGTCGATCACGATCCGGAACCCGATCGTGTCATAGATCTGTTCCAGCTCCAGATCCTGGCTCTTCATCTTGGCGTGGATCGAGGAGATGTCCTTCACGCGCCCCTGGACCTCGCAGCGGAGACCGATGTCCGCCAGTCTGGCCGAGATGATTCCGATCACATCCTCGATGTAGACCTCTCGCTCGTCGCGACTGATGAGCAGTCGCGCCTCCAGTTCCTTCGCGACCTCGGGCTCGAGGGTCCGGAAGGAGAGGTCCTCCAGCTCTTGTTTCATCCAGTAGACCCCGAGCCGATGCGCCAGGGGGACGTAGATGTCCATCGTCTCCTGCGCGATGCGCCGACGCGACTCCTCCTTCATGTGGACGATGGTGCGCATGTTATGCAGCCGATCCGCGAGCTTGATCATCAGGATCCGGATGTCTTCGGACATCGCGATCAGCATCTTCCGGAAATTCTCGGCCTGCTGCTCCCGCGCGCTCTTGAATTCGATTCGCGCGATCTTGGTCAGGCCCTCGACGAGAAAAGCGACGCTGGGACCGAAGAGACGCTCGATCTCCTCACGGGTGGTGAGCGTATCCTCCAGCGTGTCGTGGAGCAGCCCCGCGATGATCGTGTCCTCGTCGACGTGGAGATCGAGCAGGATGCCCGCGACTTCGAGCGGATGGATCAGGTAGGGCTCCCCCGACAGCCGTTCCTGACCGTCGTGGACCTTGGCCGTGAAGACATAGGCACGCTGGAGGCGTTCGAGATCGACCTGGGGGTTGTATTCGATCAGGCGGTCGGCGATGTCGTTGAATCGAAGCATAGAAGCGAAAAAGGCCTGGAATCCCGGTGGCTTGTCCGCGGGGCGGTCGGAAGGGAAGGTACCGGGCAAGAGGAAGCGGGGCAACGCGACGCCAGAGGGCGTCGTGAAGGCTTCTCCGTGCCCTGCTAGGCCTCGTGACGGACCGGGCGACTCGAGGCGCCGCCGCGGTGGCGATTCCAGCGGGCGAGAACCGTTGCACGACCGTATTTCTCATCGACCACCGCGGTTTCGCCCGCACGAACCGCATGGATCACTTCGAGAACCTCGGAAACCGCCCGTTCGAGATCGTCGTTGATGATCGCGTAGTCGAAGATCCCGGCGGCCTCCAGTTCCCGATCGACCAACGCCAGTCGATGTCGGATCGCGGTCTCGTCGTCCGTCCCACGACTGCGAAGACGCTCCGCGAGCACCTCGAGACTCGGGGGCAGCAAGAAGATCAGACAGGCCTCGGGAAGCCGTTCCCGGACCTGGGCGGCACCCTGGACCTCGATTTCGAGTACGACGTCCTCTCCGGTCTCGAGCGGACCCTCGATCGCCTGCCAGCTCGTTCCGTATTCGTTCCCGTTGTATTCCGCATGCTCGAGAAATGCCCCGCTCTCGACGAGTTCGCGGAACGTCTCACGATCCACGAAATGGTAGTCGACGCCGTCCACCTCTCCTTTTCGCGGCTCGCGGGTCGTGTGCGAAACCGAGAGCCGCAGATGCGGGTCCCGTTCGAGAATCCTGTGACAGATCGTCGTCTTGCCGGTACCGGAGGGCGCCGCGATCACGAAGACATGGCCCTTCACCCTCGGCGCCTCCGGACGGGAAGGCCCGGGCACCCGGACCACGGCCGTCGACGATGAGGGCGAAGCCCGGGGGTGGTCATCTCACGGGGCGGACTCATTCGGCATCCTCCCCCTGGAAATCGGGAGCGAGACGCGCCGCGATCGTCTCGCGCGTGATCGCCGAAAGGATGACGTGGTCACTGTCCGTGACGACGATCGACCGCGTACGACGACCTT
>DRKE01000240.1 GCA_011051925.1 Deltaproteobacteria bacterium | reverse complement strand
CTATCTCCTGCTCTCGTGCTCACGCCATCCCGCGCGTCCCCGGAAACCGATTCCGATCCCGGACGTCGCTCTCCGGATCCGCCCGACCGCCTCGAGTGGATGGATCAAGGCGCCACCACACTGAACGTCCGCGTGCGCGTGAATTGCTGATCCGGAACGAAACCTCCCGGCTCGGCGTTTCCGAGGACCGTCACGGGCTCGACGAAACAGTCGATGTCGATCTGCCGCGTGTTGTCGCATTCTCCAGGATTGTCCGGATCGCCCTGCGCCTCGACGATGAGCGGCGGATCCACCACCTGGGTTCCGATCAGATTGCGCAGGAACCGCATCGGGAAATGCCGATTCTGGATCCGGGCGGCGATCACGAGATCCTTGCCCGCGAATTCCGGCGGAATCTCGAACTCGTACTCGAAGACCCGCGGCTGGAGCGGCGGCAGCGAATTGAAATTGTACGGGTGGTTCTGGATGAAGACCGACTCGGACGGCCGACCGTTCAACTCGAGATTGAATTCGACGTTGCAGGCGATCGTATCGCCGGAAGCGTTCGTTCCACAGTCGTTCGCGTAGGTGTAGTTCGTGCACGCGTCGCCCGCGAGACTCGAGAGATCCGCCGCGTCTTCCGCGCATTGGCCGATGATCAGGCAGCCCGTCGTCGCATTGTCGAGCCCGGCCAGGGTGCAGGTGAGATCCAGGAAGCAGGCGACCGGTTGACCACCGACCAGGATCGGGATCGGATGCCCCTCGGCATCGCGCGGATTCGAGAGATCGACGCAGACGCCGTTCTCGGTCTGGCGGAACTGGTTCTGGAAATTCACGATTCCCGCGTTCTCGACGTTGCATGGCCCGACGTCACCGCAGGTCGTGTTCGTCCCCGGGCAATCGGCAACCGTGTCGCAACCCAGGCCCGAGCGACTTCCGCCGATACAGATCGCCACGTCGCCACAGGTACTGCCGGGACAGTCGCCGTCTCCCGAACAGACATTGCCCGAATTGCTGCCGCCGACGCAGGTTCCCGCACCTTCGGTGGCGATGAAGCATTCCTGGGCGCCGATCCGGCTGTAGAAGGCATTGCATTCCGACCCGGGCGTATCCTCACAGCATTCGAGTTCGGGGAATCGACTGCAGCGATAGAGACAGGGCCCCGCGTCGCCGCATTCCGCATCGGACTGACAACGGCCCAGGGTCAGGTCGCCCGCGCAGCGACCCCGCTCGTTCCCGTCGGAGAGTTCCATCTCGGGCACGCAGGGACCGAGATCGGATCCACCTTCCATGCAGTCGGGATTCCCGAAGCCCGGCGCCGTGAAGCCGGAACCGAGGGGCTGACGATTGGGAAGGGCGAAACTCGCCTCCTCGCCGGGAATCGGCGGGCTCAAGTCGGGATCACAGGTACGCACCTTGAATGCGGAGGTCGAATTCTCGCGGACGTCGATCCCCGAACCCGCCGCGATGGCGGCACGGTAGGCCTCCTTGGTCGCCTCCTCACAGATATTCGTGATCGAAAGCGCGCGACCGGGGCCACCGGGGCGGACCTCGATCCGCGGATCCGCCGGCAGACCACGCACCCGCGTTCCGGCCACGACGAAGAAATCTTCCGGATCCTCGTCGGCCAGGCTTCCGTCGGGCACCATCTCGCCGGTTTCCGGATGGGCCTTGTCGAGGACGAAGCCGGATCGATAGGCGCATCCCGCGAGCTTCAGGCGATTGGCACCGACCGGGTCCCGAGAATCCTCGGCCGAGCGCGCGATCGTCCCCTGGAGCATGCAGGGCGCAGCCGGATCGAAGGGATCGAGATCGTCGGAGGGGTCCCCGGGCGTGCCGTTCTCGAGCGCCTCGCGTTCGGTCACGAAGAGCTGGACCCAGTTCTGGCGTTCATGCGAGAAGCCAGCAGGGTACCGATGGCCGACACCGACGTTCGTGATCTCGATGTCGACGCGAACCGTATCCCCCGGCGTGATGGGATTGCCTGGATCGCTCAGGTTCCTTTCCGGCTCGATCACGATCTTGAAGCCGGAATCGATCAGCTGCTGACGGCGTCGGACCTGGACGTCACGACCGGGGTATTTCACGAGGGGCACATCGACACCCGACATGAAATGCGTCGAGACGCGCCGCAGCGGCACGGAATCCGAGGGATCCGACTGCGACCCCTCCAATGCGGCCCGGTCGAAGGGGTAGAGATCGTTCTTGTTCGTTCGCACGACGGGGCTCAGCGTCGAGGCATCCGCGACACCCGGATTGTCGAAGGGGTCCGCGGGAGGCGAAACCGTGTAGTCGACCAGCGGCGTCTCCGGGAAGTTCGACATATGACAGTCCTGGCAGGTGATCACGTCACCGTTCAGGCCGACGGGACTCACCACGTCACAGGGTCCCTCGTCCTCGCCATTGACGATGCAGTCGGCATCCGCCGTACATGCCCGGAACGAGTCGCCCTGGCAGAACTGCAGCTCGGGATGCGCGTAGGCGCTGATCTGCCATTCGGTAAAGAGATTCTCGACGCGGCGATAACCGTTGTTGCGGGGATCGATCTCCGTCGCGCCATTGGCGGGCGCCGTGCCATCCGAGAGGGTGGGTGGTGCGTTGTTTTCCAGGACACAGGGGCCGCAGTCATTGCCCGGGCAACCGATGTTCAACCCGACGCAATCGGCATCGGTCGAGCAGACGTGGCTGTCCTGCAACTGGCACGAGCGCAGGATCGCATTGGCGAAGGGCGGGCGGACGTCGTGACAGGCGCCGCACATCATGCTGCTGCGGAAATAGTTCGCATCCGATCGATCGAGTTCGTTGCCGGGCACGCCGGCCACGATCGGTCGGGCGGCGAGGGGCCCCAGGGTCCCATCCCCCGAGACCGGGTCGGTCGCGATCTCGAGGAGATTCAGGGTCGGATCTCCGGGTGCGTTGCAATCGATCGAAGTGTTGCAGGCGAGACCGGCGCGCGGGCTGCCCGGACCGCATTCGACCTGCATCGTGACCGTGTTCAGTCCGCAGCCGCCGCAATCGAAATCGCTGGTGCAGGCCATTCCGATGAGCACGTTCGGCCCGCCATTGCAGACTTGATTGCCGCCCGGGGCCCCGGCGTTGCCGCAATAGGGCAGATCCTCGCAGGTGAGCGCGGTCGGGCGCACGATGTTCGGATCCGTGTTGGCGGGATTCGGGATGCCGAAGGCGAAATCCGTATCTTCGTACGGCACGCCCATGGGGCTGTCGACGCGGGCGGACTCGTGGAAGGCGTTCCGGATCAGGGGAAGCTGGTCCTCGACCCGGCCGTCGTCGTTCGGATCGACGCTCGCATCGAGCGGATAGGGCCCGAGCCGGATCCGCCGGCCGTCCTCGTTCGCGCCGCGCTCGGCGATCTCGATGCTCAGCACGCCGACGCCGTCCGATCCCCGGTAGAGCTGACAGGACCGCTGATGCGCGGGAAGCGCCGTATGACAGACCTCGCAGTTGATCCCTTCCTGGGCCCGCGCGGGAT
>DRKE01000239.1 GCA_011051925.1 Deltaproteobacteria bacterium | reverse complement strand
CTCGTCGGGGTGCTCTATGTCGCCGTGTCGATCGCCGTCTTCGGGAATCTCCCGCTTCAGGAGATCATCCGGGATCGGGATTTCGCGCTCGCCGAAGCGGCCCGGCCCGCCTTCGGCGACTGGGGATTCCGGATCATCGCCGCGACGGCGATGGTCGCGACCGCTTCGGCGATCAACGCCACGCTCTACTCCGTGACCCAGATCGGCTACACCCTCGCGAAGGAGGGAAGCCTGCCCCGGATCTACGAGTTCCACGTCTTCCACAACACCGAGGGACTCGTCATCTCGGCCTTCCTGATCGCCCCGATGATCGTTTTTCTCGATCTGGGGGAGATCGCGACCCTGGCCGCCGTCTCGGTCCTCCTCGTGCAGGGCTTCACGCATACGGGACATCTCTTCCGTCTCGAGGACACGGGGGCCAGTCCCGTCTGGGTCGGCCTCGCCGCCGCGAGCTCCTTCGGCGCGGCGGGCTTCGCGATCGCCCACGCTTCGAAGTCGATGTCCGGAATCATCTATTGGATCGCGGGGATGTTCTTCGTCGCCTTCGCTTTCGAGGTGGGTCTGCGACTGGTTTCGGGGCGTTCGATCGAACGCCAGATCGTCTCGGGCCTCGAGGCGATCGAAGCGCGCATCTCCGGGAACTCCAGCGGGTAGCTCAAATGCTCCCGGCGTCCTCCGCACCCGGCCCGCCGGACTGCATCGCGGCTTCCTCGGAAGCGCCACCCACGCCTCGCCGCCTTTCCCACAGGATTGCGGCGATCGCCATACCACCGGAGACGACCAGCAGTACCCAGAGATACTGCTCGACGAATCCCGCGATGATCGCGGCCAGGAACATCAGAACGCCGATCAGACTGAAATGCCAACCGACCCGAAACCCATCCAGGAAGGTCGAAAGGCCGAGCAGCAGCAACAGGACCAGTCCCGTATTCTCGTAGTTCAGACGTCCGGACTCGAGCAGCAGGAAGACGCCGCCGACGGCGGCTCCCGTCGCAGCCCAATGAACCAGCTGGTCGACCAGATACTCCCCGACCGGGCGCCCGATCCGCTTCGCACGGGCGCCTCCGATCGCGATTCCGGAAAGCGCGAGGACCAGGGTCATGGCGGCCCAATAGTGGCGGCTCTTCATCGGCGAATAGTCCGTGATCCCGATCCCGAAGAGCGAGAGGGCGAGGACCAGGCAGAGGACGATCCCCTCGAAGGGGATCCGCCGACGTTGCGGCGGCGCAGGACGGCCCGCCGAGCGTGTTTCGCGCGCCTCGGGTGGTTCCGATGTCGTGGCTTTCTCGGGGAGATCAGTCATCTTCGGACCTCGGCTGGATCGATCAGCTGATCCAGTATGCCGGAGGAGGACGACCTCCACCGCCCCGGGACGGCCGGCTGTTACACTCCGGCTGAAGCCGATCGATCGGCGAGGAGATGCCATGGCCGAAAATCCGATGACCGAAAAAGAATTCAGGACGCTCCGCCGCTTCATCAAGCCCTTCTCCGGCTTGAACAGCTTCGTCTACAAGCTCACCGGGGGCCGCCTGATGGGAACCTTCCAGGGAAGGCCGGTCATGCTCGTCACGATGAAAGGGGCGAAGACCGGCAAGAAGCGAACGGTCCCCCTCATGTACGTGCCCTACAAGGAAGGCGTCATCGTCGTGGGCTCCCAGGGCGGCGCGCCGAAATCCCCCGTCTGGGTGAACAACATCCGGGCCAATCCGGAGATCGAGGTCCAGTATCGCGACAAGAAGATGAGGCTTCGTGCCCGCGAGGTCGACGATCTGGAGAAGGCCGAAGTCTGGCCCGTCTGCGTCCAGCATTACCACGAATACGACGACTACCAGAGGCGAACCGATCGGAACATTCCCGTCTTCGTCTGCGAGCCCTGTTGAAGCCGAGTCCGCCTAACGCGAAGCCGTGCGACGAGCGTTCTTCCGCTTGAGGTGATGCGGCCGGCCGGTGAATGTCGGGTTCGTGGACCTGGTCTGCTCGCGAGCAGGTCCGGGGGGCGGCCTTTCCGACGAGGTCGGGACCCGACCCGACTTCGCCATCCTGCCCGCGACACGTCCCGGTCGTTCCTCTCGCTGGATGACGATCCCGGGGTCGCGGCGGTCCGGGCGACGCGCGCGAGACTCGAAGGCGTCCGCCACGTCACTGGCGACGTCGATCGTCGAGGACTTCGAGGCGATCTCGATCGCACCGACCTGCTCGCTCGAGAGTCCGCCACGGCGACACACGTGAGAGAGCAGCCGACTCGGCGTCGCGCCCGTTCGCTCCCCCCAGCTGATCGTGAACCGCGTGAATCCCGTGCGTCCCTTCCGAATCACCCGGCCCGGCGAAGGGTCGGCCGACCGCCCGTTCGTCCCGCGCTTCCCGAAATCCCTGCCGCCTCCCTTCTCTCCGGAACTTCCGGCCTGGCGAGCACCCGCGCCCCGCGCTCCCCGCTTTCTCGGACGGTCATTCGCGAAGGGATCGAGGCCGACCAGGGCCATCGGTTCGCGTGGCGGCTTCGCCTTCGACATCTCGAGCAGGGTCGCCACGACTTCGACCGGATCGCGGTCTTCGAGCAGCTGCCGGGCATAGGCGAGCTGCCGCTCGGATGGCGCCGCTTCGGCCAGACGGGCATGCATGGCCCGCCGCGCCTGCTTCTCGAGTGCCTTCTCGACCTTCTCGGGCCGGGGAACGGGCTGCCACGAGACCTCGACCCGGGCGACCTGGAGCAGACGCGTCACGCGCCGCATGTCGGGCCCCGCCACGAGCAGGATGCTCTTGCCCGTCCGCCCGGCCCGGCCCGTCCGCCCGCTCCGATGGATATAGGCGTCGGACGTTCTCGGAGGATCGATATGTACGACCGTCGAGATGTCGGGAACGTCGATTCCGCGCGCCGCGACGTCCGTCGAGACGAGGATGTTGAAGGTCCCGTTCCGGAAGGCGGCCAGGGTTCGCGTTCGCTGGGCCTGGGCCAGTTCGCCACTGAAGGGTGCGGCACCGAAACCGTCACTCGCGAGCTTTTCTGCGAGTACCGTGGCATCGACACGACGATTGACGAAGAGCAGGCAACGCGAATCGCCAGCCAGGAGAAGGACGTTCACGAGGGCCGCGTAGGTCTCGTGACGACGGATGGAGTAGGCGATGTGCTGGATGTCCGCATTGGCGACGCCCAGGCGTGTGCCCTCGATCGCGAGCACGTTCTTCTGGAATCGATCCGCCAGGCTGACGACGGCACGCGGGAAGGTGGCCGAGACGAGATGGCTCGATCGGGACTCGGGAAGCTGCTCGAGAATGCCCTCGAGCTCCTCGCGAAAGCCCATGTCGAGCATCTGATCCGCTTCGTCGAGAATCACGTGTTCGATCGATCCACAGTCGATCGCATGGTTCCGTATGTGGTCGAGCAATCGGCCGGGCGTTCCGACGATCAATCCGGGGCCGCGCGCGAGAGCACGCCGCTCCCCTTCGATCGAGGTCCCACCCGTCACGACTTCGACCCGGAGATCGCGCAGATTCGCGTAGAGCCATTTCAATTCGCCCTGCACCTGCGCGGCGAGCTCGCGGGTCGGCACGACGACGAGGGCCGTGGGGCGCGCGGCCGAGGCTCGAGGCTTGCGGGGCGGTGTCTTCGGTTCCGGTTTCGGAGAAGCCGCTCCCGCATCCACGATCGATCCCGGTCGTCCCGCCCCTTCCAGAAAGTGCGCGGCGAGGGCGATTCCGATCGCGACGGTCTTTCCCGAACCCGTCTGGGAGGAGACCCGAAGATCCCGCCCGGTCGACTCGGCCTCGAGGACCGCCCGCTGGACCGGAGTCAATTCGGTGAAGCCGCGCGCCCTGAGGGCAGACGCGATGGGCGCAGGCAGGGCTGCAAAGGGATCGTTCGATGGAGTCATGGGATGGAGATTCGCCGCTGGATGACGAGGGGCCCGTCGCGCGATCGGAGCACCAGGCTATCCGGTCTTCCAGGGGACGATTTCGAGGGCATGGGTCGTCGGGGGATCGTTGGCGGCAGACCCTAGCACATCCAGGGCCACTCCACGTCCGAGCCCGGATGGCGAGGGGATCGGCCGCCTCCGCGGCCACCCACCGGGCTTCGGAACAGGCTCACGAGACGATCGGTTAGCCTCACGGTCGCGGCACCTGTTCGGAAGCCGGGTGCCCGAAGAAAGGCAGGCAGCATGGCGCTCAAGGTCATCGAAACGCATGTCCCGGGCAATCTGGCCGCAGAGGCCCAGGACGTCCTCGCGGAATTCTCCAGTCAGACCTGGACCGAGGAGGGCGGACGCTATGGAAAGATCGTCCGAGCGGTGCTCGGCGCGGAACGCTCGGGCGTCGCCCTCGATGCCCTGCACGAACGCATCGCCGACCGTGGCGGCCTCCTGATCCTCGTGGAACCTCTCGACGCCGTGCTGCCCCGCCCTCTCGCCACGGCCTCCCGGAGTCGGGACGAGGCCCTCCGCTCGGCGGCCGCCGTCAGCCGCGAAGAGGTCTATGCGAGCATCGCAGACGGGGCCAAGCTTCATCGGGACTATCTCTTCCTCGTGACCCTGGCAGCGATCGTCGCGGCGATCGGCCTTTCCTACGACAATACGGCCGCCGTGATCGGGGCGATGGTCGTGGCACCCCTGCTCGGACCCAACATGGCGATGGCCCTGGGTCTCGTTCTCGGGGATCTGCCACTCGTGCGGCGGGCCGCGATCACGACAGGCGTCGGCTTCGCGCTCACCCTGGTCCTCGCCATGCTCCTCGGCATCCTGCTCGACGTCGACCCCCGGACGCCCGAACTCGCCTCACGCACCCAGGTGGGAATCTGGGATCTCGTGCTCGCCCTGGCCGCGGGATGCGCCGGGGCCCTCGCCTTCACGACCGGCGCCCCCACCTACCTGACCGGCGTGATGGTGGCCGTGGCGCTTTTGCCGCCCACCGTGGCGAGCGGGATGCTGCTCTCGGCCGGCGAGCCACGCGGCGCGTCGGCTGCCCTGCTGCTGGCCCTTGGAAACGTGACGGCCGTGACCCTCGCCGCGATCCTCACCTTCCTGTGGCGGGGCATGCGCCCGCGAAACTGGTGGCTCGCCGATCGCGCGCGCACGTCGGCCTGGCGGGGCGTCCTCGGATTCGTCGCGCTCCTCGCCATCCTCGCGTCGATCATCGTCTTTTCGAATCGCTAGGGGGCCGCCCGACCCGCGCCTTCTCCCATTCGGCTTTGCACTCTTCGAGTTCTTCCCAGCGCGTCGTCAACCGCAACGCCTCCGATTCCGCTCGCTCGAGCGCCATCCGAAGACCCGCGACGTCCTCGCCCGTCCCCCGATAGAGTTCCGGATCCGCCAGCCTGGCCTGGAGTTCCGCCACACGCGCCTCGGCCGCTTCGATCTTCTCGAACAGGCCCTCGAGTTCGAGGCGCTCGGCCTGCGTCGGCTTCCTCGGCCCCGTTCGCCCCGCCGATCCGGATCGCTCCGCGAGATCGGACGACTCGGCACCCGTGAGAACGGCGCGCGCGGACGAACCCGGAATCCGCGGTCCCGCGCCCCGTTCCCGCCCGACTCGTCCGGAAGGCGCCAACCCATGGTTCGCCGAACGACGCGCCCGATAGTCGGTGTAGTTCCCGACATGGTAGTCGACACGTCCGTCGTTTTCGAAGGCCAGGATCGAGGTCGCCACGCGATCGAGCATCCAGCGGTCGTGACTGACGAGGATGACGCTGCCCCCGAAGTCGACCAACATCGATTCGAGCGCGCCCAGGGTCGCGACGTCGAGGTCATTGGTCGGCTCGTCGAGCAGGAGCAGGTTGCATTTCTGCGCGAGCAGTCGGGCCAGACAGACCCGGGCACGCTCTCCTCCGGAGAGTTCGCTGACCCGGTCCCTCTGCCGTGGTCCACGGAAGAGAAACCGCTCCAGATAGCTTCCTGCCGAGAGCCGCTCTTCCCCGAGCACGACTTCCTGCGCGTCGCCGAGGGCGGCCTCGCGTACGCTGGCCCCATCGTCGAGATCGGCACGAGATTGATCGAGATACCCGATCTTCGTGTTGGCACCGACGACGATGCGGCCGCGAGTCGGAACGAGGGTGCCCCGAATCGCCAGCAACAGGCTCGTCTTGCCCGATCCGTTCGGGCCGACGACTCCGATCCGCTCACCCGGACGAAGCGCGAGATCGAGCCCATCGATCAGACGACGACCCTCCCGCTCGATCACGAGATCCGACAACTCGAGGATGGTCTTTCCGAGACGCTCCGAACGAAGGCGGAGGTCGGCCTGTCCTTGCTGGCGAGGCGCCATCGTTTCGAGTGCCGCCTCGGCGCGGGCCGTCCGTGCCTTCTGTTTCGTGCCCCGCGCCTTCGGCTGCCGACGCAGCCATTCGAGTTCACGGCGGAGGAAGTTCTGCCGGTTGCGCTCGGTCCGCTCCTGGTGCGCCTCTCGTTCGGCCTTGCCCTCGAGATAGAGCGCGTATCCCCCGTCGTAGCCATCGACGCAGCCATCATGGATCTCGAGGGTCCGGGTCGTCACGGCATCGAGAACACGCCGATCATGACTGATCAAGAGCAACGCTCCCTTCCAGCGATCACGCAGATAGGCCTCGAGCCATTCGATCGTCTCGATGTCGAGATGATTGGTCGGTTCGTCGAGGATCGCGAGGTCCGGCGCGGCGACGAGAAGCCTGGCGAGGGCGACGCGACGCGCTTCGCCCCCGCTGAGCGTCTCGACCGGGCGAAGGGGATCGGCGATCCCGAGATGGCCGACGGTCGCTTCGGCCTCGTGTTCCCGTTCCCAGCCTCCCTCCCTTTCGAGCGCTTCGCCGACCCCGGCCTGTTCGAGCGACACCCGGGCCAGTTCTTCCGGGTCGGACACCCGAGCCAGCGTCTCCGTCAGCGCGTCGTAGCGTCTCTTCAGTTCGCTCCATCTTCCGAGCCCCTCGAGTACGGTCTCGCGAACGCTACGTCCGGCTTCGAAGCGCGGCTCCTGTGCGAGGTACCCGACCGTCGAATCGCGACGCCTCGAGATCCGGCCCCCATCGGGCTCGAGGACACCCGCCAGGACGCGGCCGAGAGTGGTCTTCCCCGCGCCATTCGAACCGACCAGGCCGACTTTCTCGCCCCGCCGGATCGTGAGTGTCACGCCTTCGAAGAGGGTTCGACCAGCGACGGTCTTGCGAAGCCCGGTCGCATCGAGAATCGGCATGGAAGAAGACGACCGACCGGAATCAGGACTTCGAGATCAATTCGTTCCCCAGCTTTTCGAGACCCTCTCGCAGGGCATCGGGCGTGAAGCCGGGCGGACCGACGGTGAAGCGACTGACGCCCATGTCCTCGAGCCGTTTGACCTCGTCCAGCGTCGGGACGCCGCCCGTCGTGATCTCGATCTCGCCCGGATCGCGGCCGATCCGCGCGCACTCGGCCTTCAGCTCGGCAAGACACTCGTCGAGCTTGTCCGCACGGGCCGGAAAGAACCCGTCGCCGAGCCGTGCAGCACGCCGGGCCGCCACCCTCGAATGCCCTCCGACGATGATCGGCACCTTGCCTCCGACGGGCTTCGGATTCGATTCGACCTTCGGCCAGCGGTAGTAGCTGCCGTCGTGCTCCGACGCACCGGGCCCCCAGAGTTCCCGCAAGGCGACGATCGATTCGTCCGTGATCGCCCCCCGCGATTCGAAGGGGACGTTCAGTGCCTTGAATTCCTCCTCGAGCCAGCCGACGCCGATCCCGAGCAGCAGCCGTCCGCCCGAAAGGAGGTCGAGCGTCGACGCCTCCTTGGCGAGATAGAGCGGATGACGCTGGGGCAGGATGATGATCCCCGTCGCCAACTTGATCTTCGTCGTGACCGCGGCGGCATAGGTCAGCCAGATGAGGGGATCCGGAATCGGCGCTTCCTCCGATCCCGGCATCTTCCCGTCCCGGCTGTAGGGGTAGGTCGATTCGTAGCCCAGTGGCACGACGACGTGTTCCACCGTCCAGAGAGACTCCATCCCGACCTCTTCAGCCGTCTGGGCGAGCAGGGTCAGCCCTTCGGGCTGAATGAAGGGACCGGTATTCGCGAACATGAGGCCGAATTTCACGGGAGGTTCTCCTTTATTCTCGGGCGTCTTTTCGGGGCCGTCCGGATTTTCGGGGTACGCGCCCCCTGGAGGCAACCGGACGACGCGGACCTGGAAGGGGCAGGTCGAGACGATACCCGATCCCGCTATCCTCCCACCCCCTGATCGAGACCCGCCCTTGGAGATCGGAACGATGTCTGCGACGCCCTCGAAGCCCCTTCCCTCCCGACCTCGGCGTGCGAGCCGGATCGACCGATGGTGGGGCGATTTCGAGGTGATCGTCGTGGGCCTGGGCGTGGCGGGAGGGGCCGCCGCCATCGAAGCGGCCCGCGCGGGCGCGCGCACGATCGTTTTCGAGCGCGCCGCGCGCGGCGGCGGCGCGACGGCGCTCTCGGAAGGCACGATCTATTTCGGGGGCGGCACCCGGGTCCAGAAGGCGGCCGGCTTCTCCGACACGACGGAGGACATGCTGGCTCATGTCAGTCGCGCCGCCGGACCGACGAGCGATCCCGAGAAGGTCCGTCTCTACTGCGAGAACAGTCTCGACCACTTCGATTTCTTCGACAGCATCGGCGTCGAGTTCAAGGACACCCACTACCCGGAAAAGGTGATCTTCCCCCCGACCGACGATTGCCTGATCTATTCGGGCAACGAAGAGGCCTACCCCTTTTCCCGGGAAAGCCCCCCTGCACCCCGGGGCCACAAACCCAGGAAGGAAGGCGCCGCCGGCGGCTACATCATCGAACGGATGATCTCGACGCTCGGGGAGCTCGGCGTCCCGATCCGGAACGAATCGCGCGTCTCGACGCTCGTTCGCGACGACGACGGGCGGGTCGTCGGGATCATCGCCACGATCGACGGAGAGGAAGTCGCCGTCCGGGCCAGCCGCGGCGTGATCCTCACGACGGGTGGCTTCATCATGAACCGGGAGATGGTCCGGCATTTCGCTCCCGATCTCGCGAGATGCCGCTATCCCATCGGCAGCGAGGGATGTGATGGAAGCGGCATCCGGATGGGGATGGGCGTCGGCGGGGCCGCGATCAACATGCACGAGGGCTTGATGACGACCCCCTACTTCCCCCCGGTCTCCCACATCGAGGGGCTGATCGTGAATCGCCAGGGCCAACGCTTCATCAACGAGGACTGCTATCACGGCCGCGTGGCCGACGCGATCATGCAGAAGGCCGACGGACAGGCCTTTCTCATCGTCGACGATTCGATCTACGGACAGGCGATGGTGCCCTACGAGATCGCAGGCGTCGAAGAAACGATCGAAGATCTGGAAAAGACGCTCGGGATGCCCGAAGGACAGCTCGTGCATACCTTCGATTCCTACAATCGCCATGCCGAACGGAACGAGGACCCCGTCTACCACAAGGCGGCGAAATACGTGAAGCCCCTGTCGAATCCGCCCTACGCCGCCCTCGACCTCTCGGTCGACAAGAGCATCTGGGCCGCGTTCACCCTCGGTGGCCTCGACACGAAGCCTTCGGGTGAAGTCCTCACGGTCGATGGCGAGGTCATTCCGGGCCTCTATGCGGCGGGCCGGGCCTCGGCGGGCCTGACGCGATCCGGACGCTACTACGCGAGCGGCATGTCGATCGGCGGAAGCAGCTTCTTCGGTCGGATGGCCGGCCGTACCGCCGCCTCTGCGGCGCCCTCGAATCCCACGAACCAGAGCGAGCCAAAGGAAGGAAACCCGGCATGATCGAATGGAGCGAGTCCCAGTTGATGATCCGCGACGCCGTACGCCGATTCGTGGAGGCCGAAGTAGCGCCGCACGTCGAGGAACTCGAGCACGGTGATCTGCCCCCCTACGACATCCTTCGCAAGATGTACGCGGCCTTCGGCATGGACGAGATGGCGCGTGCGCGATTCCGGAAGCAGATCGAAGCCGAGAAGGCGGGCCTCTCCCGAAAGGAGGCCAGGGCGAAATCCGCGGATGGAGCAATCGATCCGGCCGCGCGCGCCGACCAGGCCGCTGCGACACTCATTCCCATCATCGAATTGTGTCGCTACTGCCCGGGCATGGTGACCGCCATGGGCGTCAGCGTGGGCCTCACGGCCTCGGCCATCCTTTCAAAGGGAACGATCGAACAGAAGGAGCGCTGGGCCCTCGACATCCTGACCCTCGAAAAGATCGGTGCCTGGGCGATCACGGAGCCCGGATCGGGTTCCGACGCCTTCGGTGGAATGCGGGCCTCGGCACGCAGGGAAGGAGACGAGTTCGTCCTGAACGGGTCGAAGACCTTCATCACCAACGGCCCCCATGCCGACACGACGGTCTTCATCTGCAAGCTCGAAGAGGAAGGCGTGGATCTTCGTGACCGGAAGATCCTGAACTTCGTGCTCGACCGCGGCATGCCGGGTTTCGAGCAGACGGGTGCCCTGCGCAAGATGGGCATGCATTCGTCGCCGACGGGCGAACTCTTCCTGACCGACGTGCGCGTCGGCATGGACCGCTTGTTGGGGGGCGAAGAAGCGCTCGGAAAGCAAGGGGGCGGACGCGAAGGCGCCAAGGGGACCTTCCAGACCGAACGAACGGGCGTGGCTGCCATGGCCCTCGGCATCGTGGATCGCTGCCTCGAACTGTCGCTGAAATACGCGCGAGAACGGGTGCAGTTCGAGCGCCCCATCGGCGAGTATCAGCTCATCCAGGACAAGCTCGCCCGCATGGAGGTCGCACGCATGAACCTCCAGAACCTGGTCTTCCGCACGATCGAACTCTCCGCGAACGGCAGGACGATGACCCTGGCCGAGGCGTCGGCCATGAAGCTCTACGCGGCCCGGGCCGCCGTCGAGGTCGCCATGGAGGCGGTCCAGGTCTATGGCGGCAACGGCTACATGTCGGAGTACGTCGTCGAGCAGCTCGCACGCGACTCGAAAGTGCTGCAGATCTACGCGGGCACGGACGAGATGCAGATCCGCGCGATCGCGAAGGACCTGCTCCGGAGCTGAGGAGCGAGCGGTCTCGGAACGTCGACGCCGGACGATCCGGAACTAGTGTGGTGTCGTTCGCGGCTGCGACGGATCCACGTCGAGTCCCCGGGACGAGAGCGCGCTCTCGAGTTCGTCGAGGCATCCCTGGCAGAGGGCCTGACTCGTCGGAATGGTGGTGCCCGAAATGGCTCGAAGCAGCGTGCCGCACCAGGCGCAGGTCTTTCCCATGGAATCCTCCGATCGTCGAAAGGTCAGGACGGGGGCGGGGCCCCCAATCTTCCGTCGGCTGGCGCGTCTGTCGATCCGGACAACGCCCGAGGGAGAATGCCCGAGGAACGATGCCCGAGGTAGATCCGGCCATTCCGCCGGCCTGCGCTGGGAGGGGTGCGGGCCCGGCTGGACGCTGGAATCCGGGAGCATGAACGGCGGGGGGCCGGACCCCGTGGTTCCGGGGGCACGGCGGGGGCGGGCTTCAGCCCTCGACGGAAACGATGCGATCGAGGAGGGTCGTCCGACGTGATTCCTGGAGATCGCTCGCGACCGCTTCGTCGACGATCTTCTTCACGTTGGATCGGCATCCGCCACAGCGCAGACCGGCACCCGTCGCTCGCGCGACATCGCGCGTCGACGTCGCCCCGTTCCGGACGAGGCGGCGGATCTGTCGATCCGTGATTCCGCGACAATGGCAGACGAGCATCCGTTCCTCGGTGTCCTTCTGTCCTTCTCTCTGTCGTTCTCGGTCGTTCCGACGACGTTTCAAAGCGGGTTCCGGAAGCTGAAGCGCCCCGGAAGAAGACGGGCTGGCCTCCGGGCCGGCCGTGCTTGGACAGATCGGCAGTTTATGTTCGAAGAAAATGAAAATCAATGTCGTTTTCATGATTGCCGGAAGAAATCGTCCTTTCGGCCGGACGGTTGCCCCTCCCCCTCCCGACCCCCGACCCCGCTTTGGCCCCTGGGGGGATCGGGGGTCGCCGGATCGAACAGGCCGCCTGCCCTACCCTCCGTTCTCCCTCACCGCCCGACCCGAGGAGCCCATTCTCCCATGACCGATCCGACCGATCCGACCTCTGCTCCGCTCGATTTCCAGGTGGACCGGGATGATTTCCGGGCGTGTCGCTGTGTACCGGGCGAGCCGATCGGCACCCTCGGCGAGGGCCAGGTCCTCTTCGCCGTCGACCGTTTCGCGCTGACCTCGAACAACGTCTCGTACGCGGCTGCCGGGGACCTCCTCGACTACTGGGGGTTCTTTCCCGGACCCGGGCGATGGGGCCGGATTCCGGCCATGGGGTTCGGCGACGTGGTCGAGTCCCGGAGTCCCGACGTCCCCGTCGGCACCCGCTGCTTCGGCTTCTTTCCGATGAGTCGCCATCTGGTCATCGACGCCCGGCCCCATCCGACCGGGGTGGTCGATGGCGCGGCCCACCGGGCCGGACATGCCCCCGTCTATCGGACCTACGGTTTCGTCGAGCGGGATCCCCTCCATCACGCCGAACGGGAAGATCAGATCATGCTCCTCCGTGGTCTCTTCATGACTTCCTTCCTCATCGACGACCTTCTCGACGAGAAGGATTTCTTCGGTGCGGAGCGTTCAATCCTCACCAGCGCGTCCAGCAAGACTTCGATCGCCCTTGCCCACCTCCTCCACCGACGGGCCCGGGGGAGCGTCATCGGGCTGACCTCCGCCCGGAACCGCGATTTCGTGGAACGGCTCGGGTGCTACGACGAAGTCGTTTCCTACGATGCGCTGGAAACCCTCACGGACACGTCGCCGGCCGTCCTGGTCGACATGGCCGGCAACCGTGATGTCGTCGCGACCGTGCACGGGCGCCTGGGCGATCGACTCCGCTATTCCTGCTCGGTGGGGGCGACCCATTGGGAATCGAAGCCGGTTTCGGAGGATCTGCCCGGTCCGACACCCGAGTTCTTCTTTGCCCCCGCACGGGTCGTGAAACGAACGGAAGACTGGGGTGGGTCCGGGTTGCAGGAACGGCTCGGCCGGTCCTGGGACGAGTTCTCCGCCTTCAGCGATGATTGGCTGGCGGTCATCCGACATCGGGGGCCACAGGCGCTGGAGAGGATCTATCTCGATCTTCTCGGTGGCCACATCGATCCAGCCGAAGGACACATCGTCTCCCTCTGAGCGCTCGCCCGGCACCCATCGGATCCTTCGATGGCGCCCTCGTGCTCGACCGGCATCGAGCCTTCTCCCCGATGCGGTCCGGGTTGCCCCCGACATCCCCGCAGCGAATCGTTGCAATCCGAGGGGGCGAACGGGCCCTCACGGCGTTCCCACGCGATCGCTGCCCGTTTTCTTCCGGCCGTCCGCGGGAATTTTCCAATCCGTGCGGAAGAACGCCTAAAGCAATCCATCGAGCATCCGATAGGTCCCCCCAAAGGAGCCCCCCGGTATGCGACCCATTCCCAGGATTCTATTCATGGCGCTGATCGCGCTCTGCTGGAGCAGTCTGGCTTCAGCCGATCCCCAGGACCAGGGCCAGTCCCTCGACGCTTCCCGGTTCGCGGCCGTGACGAATCTCCAGCTCGACATGGTCTTCGAGAGATTCGCGACACTCGGCAGCAACCCGCGATTCCACGGTCTGATGGGACCGACGACGATGGATTGTTCGAGCGACGCGATCCAGGCCGGTCTCGAGACGTGTGTCGTCACCTCGACCGGCCCCTCCCTGTCGATGCCGGCGGCCCTCGCCCAGCACTGACGGCCCTCGCGAAGGACGAGCGGATCCGCACGTGCGCCCGGCCTCCGGTCGCGCGACCACTGTCAGCGCGTGTCGCAGATCCGGCGAACGACCGGAAACGGCCGGAGTGGTCCCCGCCTCGGGATTGGGGCACCCTGCGATCCGCATCTTCCGGATTCCATCCGGCCGCCTGGAGAGATCACCCCTTGGCCTATGTCGACGTCGCCCGGCTCGACGAGATCCCCTCGGACCGAGGCCTCCGGGTCCAGGTGAACGGCATCGATCTCGGCCTCTACCGGATGGGCGACCGGGTCTACGCGATGGAAGACGACTGTCCCCATGCGGGCTTCCCGCTCTCCGAGGGTGAATTCCGGGACTGCGTGATCGTGTGCAAGGCCCACGGATGGCCCTTCGACGTCCGGACGGGATTCGATCCCGACAACCCGGACGGCTTCCCGATCCCGTGTTTCGCCGTTCGGATCGTCGACGGGCGCATCCAGGTCGATCCCGACGATCGCATCAACGACCCGCAGCGTCCCTGATCCGAACCGGATCCATGTCGTCTGCCGTCGCTGCCGGGCGTCCCCCTGACGAAGGATCAGCGACCCCGACCTACCAGAAGCGGGTCTCGATCAGATGCGGCGGAATCCGATCCTTGATCTCCTCGTGGATCTTCGGCAGCTGGGACCAGTGGACGCCGGGACGCTTGTGATGCGCCGTGTGATAGCCGAGGTTGCAGGTCAGGTAGTTGAAGAGAGGATTCGTGTTGCTCACGCTGGCATCGTAATGGTTGGTCGGATAGTGGCCGGCATGATGTCCATAGGTCACCCATGAAGTATGGACGAGCGTGATGAAGCCGGGCAGCAGGAAGGCCAGGAAGGCATTCACCGGGTTGGTGTAGAGCGCGAGCCCGAGAATCGACCAGAGCGGCAGCTTCATCAACAAGAAGGCGCGCAGGTATTTCGGATAGCGCCGCCCGACCCGGATGATATCGATCTGGTGATGCAGGAGGAGATCGATCGTGTACTCGATCCGGCCCATCTGCGAACCATCCCGACGGGTCCAGCGGGATTCATCGGGGTGTTCATGCGGCCGCTGTTTCAGATAGTTGACATGATGCCCCAGGTTGTGATGCAGGACCCACGCATAGGGCGCGATCCCGGTCTGCAGCGAGAGGGCGATGTCGAAGACCCGATTCATCCACGCCGAGTGGAAGGTGTTGAAATGCTGGTGATGATGGTTGATTGCCGCGACGAACATGCTGCCAATCGCGAGGGGAGCGACGCAGACGACCGCCAGCCAGGTCGGCGCAAGGAAGAAGACGGCCACATGGAGGCCCAGCATCGCATGGACATAGGCGACGGCGCGCCGATCGACCTTGTACCGGAGCCATCGTCCGGACCGTTCGCACGATTCCTCCCTCCCCGCATCACGTTCCAGGAGGCTCTCGACACGACCCGCGGATCCGATCGTGCCATTCTCCGCCGCGCCAGCGGCACGCTCGCCGTCGGCACGCTCTTCTCCGGCGGAAGGCGTCGAAAGCTCCCGCGGATCCAGCTCGAACACAGCATTCATATTCGGTTCAGACTCTCACAAAGGGGCCGCGTCTCGGCGCGGCTGATCGGAGGGGGGTCGGTGCAAATGACATGAGTCTGATTGCGACCAGACACGATCCGAGGTGTAGCCAAAATCGGAGTTCGGGAGAACACACCCGTCCCCCTGCTACGTAAAAGCGATGTAAAATCTCACCACCGGGTTCCAGATTCCGGCGCGCCATCCGGGAGATCGATGTGACCAACGTGACGAACGAGAGGTCCCCACGGATCGTCGCCATCGTGAACATCACCCGGGACTCGTTTTCGGACGGCGGGCGATTCATCGAACCCGAAGCGGCGATCGACCACGCCTTCGGACTCTACGACGCGGGGGCCGACCTGATCGAACTCGGACCGGCGTCGAGCCATCCCGATGCGGATTCCGTCTCCGCAAGCGTCCAGATCGAGCGCCTGGCTCCGGTTCTCGAGGCGTTGTCGGCGAAGGGAATCCCGGTCTCCGTCGACGCCACCGATCCGAATGTCCTGCGATTCGCGATCGGGGCCGGAGCGGCCATGCTCAACGACGTTCGCGGTTTTCCCGACCCCGATCTCTATCCGACTCTCGCGGTCTCCGACGCCCGCCTGGTCATCGTCCATTCCCTGCTCGAAGGCGAACGCGCCGTGCGAACCGATGCGACGCCGGAAGCGGTTCTCGAATCGATCGATCGCTTCTTTCCGGCACGACTCGATCGACTCGTTCGAGCCGGGATTCGCGAGGACCGATTGATCATCGATCCCGGGATGGGTTTCTTCCTCGGCAACCGACCCGATTCATCGCTCGAAGTCCTCAGGCGGCTGCCGGAACTCGGCATCCGTTTCGGCCTGCCGACGTTGATCTCGGTTTCCAGAAAGTCCTTTCTCCGCGTGATCACGGGAAGCGGGATGGAATCGATCGGCCCGGCCACCCTGGCTGCCGAACTCCACGCGGCCAGACACGGCGTCGACTACATCCGCACCCACGACGTCGCCGCGTTGCGTGATGCACTCGAGATCGAACGTCGATTGGGGGGCGAGCCGTAGGGCACGGGGCCAGCCGCGGGGTCGGCTCAGCCCGTCCGACCGGCTCGCCGCGTCCGCGCGGGAGAAACGAACCACGCGACCACGACGAACCCGATGAGCGATCCCAGATGACTCCAGCTTCCGGCGGGACGCAGGGCACAGGCAACGATCTCCGACGGATCGATTCCGGATGTCATGTCATCTCCCTTCGAGACCTCTGCGGGACCCTGCCACGGTCAACGCTCGATTTCGGCGAGACGGCCTCGCGACTGGAATTCCGACCGGATCGCCCCGCGATCCTCGGAGCCGAGGGGACGATAGCCGTCCCCGTCCCGGATCCAGACCGGATCCTCGCACTCCCAGCGCTCCTCACGCAGCACCCGCTTCAGGATCTTGTTCGTCTCGGTCGAAGGCAGCTCGGTCGCAACGCGGATGTAGCGAGGCATCATCTTCGTCCCGAGATCGGCCTGCTTCGAGAGGAAGGTAGCGAAATCCGTGGGGTCGAATTCTTCACCCGGCCTCAGGATCAGCGATGCCATGCAGTCATCCCCGACATCGGAATTCGGAACCGCGTAGACCGCGGCCAGGGCGACTGCGGGATGGCGTGAAAGGATCCGCTCGATCGGCCCGGCCGCGATGTTCTCGCCGTCGACCCGCAACCAGTCCATGTTCCGCCCCGCGAAATAGAAGAAGCCATCGGCATCCCGATAGCCGAGGTCCCCACTCCAGTAGATCCCATCGCGTGTCCGTTCGACGTTCGCCTCGTCGTTTCGCCAATACCCCTCGAATTGAGGTGCTGATTCGCGATTCGCGATCTCCCCGATCGCTTCGTCGGCGTTCAGGATCCGGCCGTGCTCGTCGAATTCCGCTCTCGGGCATTCGACGCCCGTCTCGGGATCGAGAATCAGCGTGCCGGGCGGCGCGACACCCAGGGCACCGGAGGGCGTGTCGGGTGTCCTCGTGATCGAGATCCCCCCCTCGGTCGAACCGTAGGCATCGATCACGTCGCAACCGAATCGCTCGGCGAAACGGGCGATGTCCTGTTCCGCGGCCTCGTTCCCGAAAGCGATCCGAAGCGGATTCTCCGCATCGTCATCGGCTGCAGGCGTCGCCAGGATATAGGTGAGCGGCTTGCCGACGTAGTTGAAATACGTGACGCCATACCGTCGAACGTCCGGCAGGAAACCCGATGCCGAGAACCTTCGCCGCATCGCCCAGGAACCGCCAACCGAGAGGATCGGCGCGATACCCGCGATATGGGCATTCGAATGGAAGAGTGGCATGACGAGATAGCCGACATCGTCGGATCGCAGACCGCGCATCTGCGCGAGCATCCGCCCGCCGAATGCGACCCGGGCGGATGAGCAGATCGCCGCCTTCGGCTCACCGGTCGTTCCCGACGTGAAGATCAACATGTAGGTCGCGTTCGGATCCTCTTCGATCTCGGGCGTGTCCGCGCCCCGATGACCCGCGAGCGCTTCGGCCCATTCCGGAGAGGCGATGTCGAAGCGACGATCATCGGGGATGCCGAGATCGAGACCTTCGAGAAGAGACGCATGGCGATCCTCGGTCACGAGGATCTGGCAATCCGTATGCCGGACATCCCGCTCGAGACCGGCACCACGTCGCGTGGGGTTGATCCCGACCAGGGTCGCGCCGGAGAGAGCGGCCGCACCGCTCAGGAAGAGGTACTCGGGAACGTTCTCGAGCAACACGCCCACATGGAAGGGGCCGGGACGACGCCACGCAAGAAACGCATCGGCCCGATCGCAGCAGGCCTGGAAGACCTCCCGCCAGGTCCAGGTCTGGTCCTCGAAATAGAGGGCGGGCGAATCGTCGTTCGCGCGCGCGAGCAGGAGCTGTCTCATCGTCATCGGATGGAATGGTGGCACATCGGTCGGAATCGGGAAATCCGGACCTCAGACGGGCATGACGGCCCCACCGCCGGTCATGATGGCCGCCCTGTCCTCGGGTCTCGTCATTTCAATTCCGACAATTCCGTGAGCTCCCCGAGCCCTTCGTAGGGATTGCCAGGGTTGCGACCCGCCTCGATGTCCCGGTAGCGCGACGCGAGGGCACGGGTCGTCAATTCGTGGGTGAAGATCCAGAACCGGTCGTTGCGAAGTGCATCCATGACGTCGCCCGCGACCTGCTCCACCCCGATTCCCATCGATTGGATCGCCTCGCGCAGAACGGCCATGGCTGCCGTCTGGGAGGCGCTCATCTCGCCCGGATCCTCCCGGTTGCGCTCGGAATGGAAGATCCGGGTCGTGACCAGATTCGGACACAGGCAATGGACACCGATCCCGCTGCCTTCGAGTTCGCGATAGAGGGACTCCGTCATTCCGACGACGGCGTGTTTCGTCGCGCAATACATACCGAGCACGGCGCTCGTCACGTGGCCCGCTTCGGAAGCCGTATTGATGATGTGGCCCCGGCCCGCGTCCCGGAGGATCGGACCGAAGATCGAGATTCCATGGGCGACGCCGAGAACGTTCACGTCGACGATCCAGCGCCAGTCGGCCGGCGTGGCATCGAGCATCGGACCACCCGGTGCGACGCCGGCATTGTTCATGACGACATGCACGCTGCCAAAATGCGACATCGTCCGGTCGGCGAGGTCGGCCACGGCATCCGGGTCCCGTACGTCGCAGACGACCCCCAGGACGTCGTGACCCGCCGCTTCGAGTTCCGCGACCTCGTGATCGAGACGCTCCTTTTCCACATCGGCCATGACGACCTTCATTCCCTCGTCGAGGAAGCGGCGGGTGACGCCCAGACCGATTCCACTCGCCGCTCCGGTCACGACCGCGACGCGGCCCCTGAAATCATCCATCTCCGATCCTCCCGTCCTGTTCGACTCTTCCCGCGCAGGGCCTGCCCGATCGCCCCGTCCGCAATCCCGCCGTCAACTCGTGATTTCGAGGATGCCTTCCGCGATCAGCTCGTCGATCTCGGACTCGGCCAGCCCGAGGAGCTCACGTGCGATTTCCCGTGTGTGTTCTCCGATCAGCGGGGCCTGGCTGATCCGGACGTCCGGCATCCCGCTCGCGCGGAAAGCGGGACCTTCGAAGGCCATCCAGCCGATCCCCTGCTGATCGATCCAACGTCCGTATCCCCGGGCCTGGAAATGCGGATCGTGGAGCTGGTCCCGCGCCGTGAACATCGGCGCCGACGGTACCTGGAACATCTGGAGCGTCGCCGTCAGCGCCCGCGCGGACTGGGCGCCCGTCCATTCGGAAAGCCGCTCATCGATCGCGTCATGCGCGGCTTGCCGGCCCTCCGCGGTCGAATAGATCGGATCGGAGGCCCAATCGGGATCGCCCATCGCGGCTCGCAGCCGCTCCCACTCCGCATCGTCGCGGATCGTGATCGCGATCCACTCTTCGCTCGTGCCCCCGCTTCGGCTCTCCTTTTCCCCATTCCCTCGTGCACAACGGTAGGCGCCCCATGGTGCGCCCCGTTCGCTGCGGTTGCCACGAGGAACGACGCTACCGGGATCGACCCCCTCCTTCAACAGCTGATCCGCGAGGATGTTCGCGACGACTTCGGCCTGAGCGACCGTCGCGTGCCCGCCCCGCCCCGTTCGCGACCGCCGGATCAGCGCGGCCAGGGCCCCGATCGCGAGCAGACGGCCCGCGAGATGATCGGGGAAGATGGAACCTGCCCCCGCCGGTTCCGGATCCCCGACCTCCCCGTCCTTCGAGGAAGTCGAGCGGGCATAATCCCAGAGATGGACGAGCCCGCCGATCGGCTGGGTACTCGGCCCATACCCGATCCAATCGGCCCAGGCGCCGTGATCCCCCAGAAGCTGGCTGCTCGCCATCACGATCCGGGGATTCAACTCTCTCAACCGCTCGTAACCGAGACCCAGCGCCTCCATCGTGCCGGTCGAATTGTTCTCGAAGACGACATCGGCGCGCTTCACGAGTTCCTCGACGAGCGCGCGTCCCGCCTCCGACTTGATGTCCACGCCGAAGCCCCGCTTCGACCGGTTCGAAGAAGCGAACGAAGCGCTCATCTCGGTCGACATCACGACGCGAATGAAGTCGGGATAGGTCCGACTCTCGATCTTGATCACGTCGGCCCCGTATTCCGCGAAAAGACGCCCCGCCTCGACACCCACGCCTCCGATCCCGAAATCGAGAACGCGAAGCCCCTCGAAGGGCCGCGAGGGCGGCGGTCGTTTCGCCGTCGGGACGGATCGGGGCTCGCGCCAGAACGTCTCTCCGATCCGCTCCGCATGTTCGTCGAGCTCGGGTGGACGGAACCGGTAGCCGAGGCGCCGACGATCGAGTTCAAAGAAGCCCGACGCGATCGGCCCTGTCTGGCCCCGCGCGAACTCACCTGGAACGAAGGTCCCTCGGGATCGGAAATGCTCGTTCGCCAGGACTTCGCCGGGCGCCAGGACGGGCGTACACACGATTCCCCTTTTCTGCGCCTCGCGGGATACCTCCTCGTGGTCCATCGTCGAGAACAGGTCGCCCACCATGACGTTGAGCGCATCGGCGATCTCCATCCGGCCCAGGAAGCTGTCGTATTTCGGATCCTGGAGATAGTCCGGGTTTCCGAGCCAATCCCGCATGGCATGCCATTGGCGTGGCGACATGATGACGAGCCGGACGAATCCCGTCCGGCAGCGGATGATCTTGTAGATGGGACCCGATCCGTTCCGAACGGTCGAGCTGTCCTGACCCTTCGCCTCGATCATCGAGGCGTTGGAGAAGGCCCAGTCCGTCTGCTGCGCCACGGCTTCGAGAACCGAGAGATCGATCGTCTGTCCGAACCCGTCCCGCTCCCTCTGATGCAGTGCAGCGAGGGCCGCGAAGGCCCCCATGATTCCACCGATGTCATGATTCATCGCGGCAGGCGTGAAGAGGGGCTCCCGATCGGGCGTGCCCGCCTTCCATTGCATCCCCGCGATCGCACAGAGGGTCGAATCCGTCGCCACCCAATCCCGATAGGGACCCGTCTGGCCGAAATCCGAGATCGACAAGACGACCAGATGGGGAAATCGCCGGGACAGATCCTCCGGCGCGAGACCGAGCTCGGCCATGCGGCCGGGACGTTCCGATTCGATCAACACGTCGGCCCGTGAGGCGAGGTCGAGCAGTCTCACCCGGCCCGCATCGCTCTCGAGATCGAGGACGATGCCGAGCTTGTTCGTGTTCCGGATCGCGAAGTAGAGGCTGTGCTTCCCGGCAAAGGGAGGAATCCGCCGGGACCGCGCGCCGCCGGGTGCCTCGACCCGAACGACCTCCGCGCCCAGATCCGCGAGGATCCGTCCCGCCAATTCACCTTTCTCGTCGGCCAGATCGAGGACGCGAACACCGGCAAGCGGTCTCGGGTCGGCCGTCCTGGATGCTGATTCGGGCAAATCCGATTTCCTCTCTTCCAGCCCTGCCTCCGGGTCGCAGACGGCGACGGGCCACTATGCAATCCGTTGCGGATCCGGATCCAGACGGTAGACGCCCGAGGCCGGACGAGCGACGGTTGCCGCGAACTTTGAAGGCCTGGACTCAAGACGGGACTCCGACGATCCGAGTGGATTCATACTGGCCCGCACCCGACGGCTCCGGAAGCCCCAGGGGACAGCAGACCAGCACGCAAATCGGAGTGACGACATGGGAAGCGCGGTCTGGATCGAGAAATCGGAGTTTCGAATGAGCGCCGGGGGAGAACGAGCGGCGATCGAAGCCCTCAAATCCGCGTTTCCGACGGAAGCCGTCTTCCTCGCCCGGGGCATCCATGAGAAGCCCGCCGCGTACCGGGATCTGGTTTCGGCCACGACCCTCGCGGGCGCGATCCGTTCGGTGATCGGCCTGGGAGAACACGTCATCGTCCACGAGATTCCCGATGGAGGTGTGAGTTCGATCGGGCGTGAGGGCATGATGAACGAATTGCCGGCACGCGCGATGGCCCGTTTCTTCGAGCCGATCGCCCGATTCGTCGAGCCGGGATCCTTCATCCAGTTCGAATCGGACCATGGCGGCGCGTGGACCCGGATCGAGTTCAACAATGGCGTCCTTCGCGTCGTCGAATGCGAACTCGGCGCGGACGAACTCGGCGACTGGGGCGTCATCGAGCACGACCGGACCGAGGTCCTGCTCGACCCGACGCTCTAGGGAACCTCTGCACACGCCGCCGTGTCGTGCCGGTGCGGGCGGGGGATGGTCGAGCAGGGCCCCCTCGAAGTGCATCCGCAGCCGGAAAAGGACCCGCTCGAAGCCGGTTTCCTCCATCGGAGGCTCGGATCGCCGAAATGCTATGCCGTGCTCGCAGCGGTAGCCTGTGTCGGCGCCGAACCGGCCCGATCCGCTTCGCCCGATCCGTCGCCCATCGGCGCATCGACATGGTCGAAGGTCGAGGCGGACGCCGATCGCCAGGCTCGCGCGAAGTCCCGAGGCAGATCGTTCTGCAGGAGTTCGCCCGGCTTCAGATAGTCGACGATCTCCCCGTAGTTCCGCGTCTCGAAATGCGAGACCCTTCGCATGATGTGCCAGGGCCGCAGATCCTCCGGGCGGGTCAATCCGGCCGCCCCGATCAGTTCCATGGCCGCGCGGATCGTCTCGTCGTGGTAGCGTCGGACGCGAACGGCTTTCTCTTCCGGATCCAGGCCGCCCGTCAGGGAGGGGTTCTGCGTGGCGATCCCGACGGGACATTCGTTGCTGTTGCATTTGCGCGCCTGGATGCACCCGATGGAAAGCATCATCGACCGGGCCGCGTTGCAGAGATCCGCTCCGAGCGCCAGCATCCGCGTCAAGCCGAAACCGCTCGCGATCTTGCCCGAGGCGATGACCCGGATCTGATCCCGGAGACCGATACCCACCAATGAGTTGTGCACGAAGGTCAGGCCGTCGACGAGCGGGCAGCCGAGCGTGTTCGAGAACTCGAAGGGCGCCGCGCCGGTTCCCCCCTCACCGCCGTCGACGGTGATGAAGTCGGGACAGATTCCCGTTTCGAGCATGGCCTTGCAGATCGCCAGGAACTCCCTCCGCTTTCCGACACAGAGCTTGAATCCGACCGGCTTCCCTCCGGAAAGCTCTCGCAGGCGCTCCACGAACTCGAGAAGGCCGATCGGTGTGGAAAAGGCCGAATGGGCCGGCGGCGAGACGACATCGCCTCCCATCGGTACGGATCGGATCGCAGCGATCTCCGGCGTGATCTTCGCGGCGGGAAGAATGCCACCATGTCCCGGCTTGGCTCCCTGGGAAAGCTTGATCTCGATCATCTTGACGACATCGAGCGAGGCTCGCTCGGCAAAGAGATCGGGGGCGAAGTTTCCCTCGGCATCCCGGCAACCGAAATAACCGGTCCCGATCTGCCAGATCAGATCCCCGCCCTGGAGATGATAGGGGCTGATCGATCCCTCTCCGGTGTTGTGCGCGAAACCTCCGTCTCGCGCTCCCTTGTTGAGTGCTTCGATCGCATTGGCCGAAAGCGAACCGAAGCTCATGGCCGAGATGTTGAAGATCGATGCGCTGTAGGGCTTCGAGCAGCGGCCTTCGCCGATCATGATCCTCGGACTCATTTCCGGAGGATGAACGGGCGCGATGGAATGGTTGATCCATTCGTAGCCGCTCTCGTAGACGTTCCTCTGGGTTCCGAAGGGAAGCGTATCGAGCGCACCCTTCGCCCGTTGATAGACGAGCGAGCGTTCTTCCCGGTTGAAGGGTCGCCCCTCGATGTCCGACTCGATGAAATATTGACGGATCTCGGGACGGATCATCTCGAGGAGGTATCGGAAATGCCCGATCACGGGGAAGTTCCGGCGAATGGCCTGTCGCGTCTGGATCATGTCCGCGATGCCGAGGGTGACGATCGGTCCCACGATCAACATCCCGTAGAGCGCCGCCGTCCAGAAATAGCTCGCGACGAGAACGCCTCCGACGGCGATCGTCGCGCTCGTCACGAAGATGGCCCGGGCCGAGACCCGTCCCTTCGAGGCGCTCCAGATGCTGAGGAGTGAAAGCGGTCCCACGACCAGGAATGCGAAGTTCGCCGGAGGCCATTGATATCCCAGGGCGGCCAGACTCGAGAGAAGGATCACGTTCAACGTGATCAGGATGCCGTTGCCGTTTCCGTTCATTGCCACTCCCCACCTCCGAGCCGATCCGCCCGGATACCGAGCCATCCACCGCACCATCGGGTCCGGAGGTCGGCCTCGGGTCGCCTCATCATCGGCCGATCCGCAGCGAAGGCGAAGGCCGATCTTCGGGGACCCGGCTTCCCTTCGAGACGGGATCCGATGAATCCCCGACCCGCCGACCGGGCCATCAGCCCATCACGATCTCCGCGATCTCCCGAAGCTTCGCCCGGTCCGGCGCATGGATCAGCAGGGTGGTGACACGACTCTCACGCCAGGCCTGGAGTCGATCGCGAATCCGCTCCCTCGGGCCGACGAGGGCGATCTCGTCGATGAACTCATCGGGCACCGCCGCGATCGCTGCACCCCGATCGCCCGCCATGAAGAGATCCTGGATCTTCTGGGCCTGTTCCGGAAATCCCATTCGACCCATCAACTCCTTGTGGAAATTCCGGTCCTTCGACCCCATCCCGCCGATGTAGAACCCGAGCATCGGTCGGAGGGTGTCGTACGCGCTCGCGAGATCGTCGGTGACGGCGACGGTCACGCCCTGGACGATGTCGAAGTCGGCTGGCGCATGCGTGAGCGAGTCGGCATAGACCTCCTCGCGGTAGGGCGAGTACCAGAGGGGAATCCAGCCATCACAGAGTTCCGCGGCGAGGGCGACGTTCTTCGGGCCCTCCGCCCCGAGATAGATCGGCAGATCCGCACGCAACGGATGCGTGATCGGCTTGAGGGGCTTGCCCATGCCCCACGCCCCCTCCCCGCTGTAGGGAAGCGGGTAGTGCGGACCGTCGTTTCGCACCGGTCTCTCTCGACGCATCACCTGGCGGATGATGTCGATGTACTCCCGGGTCCGCGAGAGCGGCTTGCTGAAGGGCTGGCCATACCAGCCCTCGACGACCTGGGGGCCCGAAACGCCGAGGCCGAGCAGGAGGCGCCCCTTGGAGAGATGATCGAGGGTCAGGGCATGCATCGCCGTCGACGTCGGGGTCCTCGCCGAGATCTGGACGATCGAGGTACCGAGCTTCAATTTCGTCGTATGCGCCCCGATCCAGGCCAGGGGCGTGAACGCATCCGATCCCCAGGCTTCCGCCGTCCAGGCGGAGTCGAAACCCATCCGTTCCGCTTCCTGCGCGATCCCGACGAAATCGTCGGGAGGAGCGGCCTGCCAGTAGCCGAACATCACGCCAAAACGAAGGGGTTGGGAGATCGGCATGAAAACGGCTCCTTCTCTGTTCGCGGTTCATGGTTCGTGCAGTCCGTCGCAACGGACGGGATGGGTCCGGCATGGAGGACGCCGACGGCCCATCTCGGCGGAATCGTTCCAGCGGAAGTCGAAGCGACCGGCAGTCCGGAACCGGCTGGAGATCCCCGATCGATCCGATCGGCGGCGTCAGACCCAGCATAGCCTCTCAGGCCAGCCTGCCGTCGGGTCGATACCCTCCGGCATGATCCCCTTCATCGGCTTCACGGGTCTGGTCTCGCTCGTCGTGGGCTGGTCGATCACACTCCATCTCCATGCCCTGGCGCGGCGAACCGGGGCCCTGCCGGAACGGCTCCTCGCGATCGCCTTCGGGGGCATGTTCTGCCTCGGCTTTCCGCTCGCCGGAATGAGCCGGGTACCGGCCCTGGTGGGAACCCCGATGGGCTCCGGGCTCTTCATCGCGGGCCTTTTCAGCATGGTGATCGGCCTGCGGGCCCTGAATCGCTTTCCCGAGGTGGTCTTCCGTCCCGGACGTCGATGGGCACGGTTCGTCCGGATCACGACGACGATCGTGGGCTCCCTCTCCGGCATCGGGTGCGCGGTCTCGGTCGCGAAGGCCGGCTCCCGCGAGGAGATGATCGAGTCGATCCAGCCCTGGGCGATCGGGCTGATGTTCTCGATCCTCGTTCCCTTTCTCTGGAACGGAGTCGAATCCTCGCTCTACTACCGCGCCATGCAGAGGCGCCTCGCCATCGGCCTCGCCGAGCCCGAGACGACGCATCGCTTCCTGCTCTGGGCCCTGGCGAGCTGGGGTTCCGTCGCGCATATCACCGCGATCCTGGTCATCCGCGCGTCGGGACTCCCCATCATCGCGCCCCTCCCGATGACGATCATCGCCACCAGTTCGCTGGTCACGTCCGTGTGCTGGTGGCTGGCCTTCCTGATGCCGGATTCCTATCGGACCAGGATCCTCGGCGACAGGACCGATCCCGAATCACCGCGCGGCTGAGCCGAACGGGCCGAGACGGCCCGATGGGCATCGATCGATCGGCGGACAGGACCGTGGCCCGAAGCCCCGCCGGAGGCGCGGTGTCCCGGTCAGGAATTGATGCCGCCTCGCTGGAGCTGTTCGCGTTGAACCGCCAACGAGATCCGTTGCAGGACCTGCAGGAACTCTCCGGTATGCGGATCCTCGTCAATGGCCCGCAGGCCGTATCGGATCCGGCCGGGACCGAAGTTCCGGATGCTCTGCACGGAAGCCAGCCCGTGGCAGCGCTCGTCTTCGTGCATGATCCCGACCTCGATCGTCTGCCCGATCTGATAGTCCTCGCTCGCGATCACGGCAAAGCCCGTGGCGCTGAGGTCCTGGACATCGACTTCCTGCTCTTCACCCACACGCGCCTTGAGGTCGGCTGAAATCGTACTGACGCGATAGTGCTGACGATTCTCGGCGGAGATCGGATCACCGATCGGTTCGATCACGAACGTCGGCCCCGCGTCATCTCCCTCTTCGCAGGGGATGACCTCGCGGATCCGCCCCACCTGCTGCAGGAATTCCGTCTTGCCGCTGAAATACATCAGCACTTCCTGGTCCACCTCGAAATCGAAGGGCTCAGCCACGAAATTGATCGAGAAGGTCTCCCCCGAGACTTCGACGACGACCGAACGACGGAGGCGTCGGGTACTGCAGGTCGGTTCCTGGAACAGGATGTCACTTCCGGTCTTCATCATCTGGCGCTCCATGAGTTGGGTAGAGGCCCTATCGACCATGAGAACCCGAGACCCGAGTGGGGCGAACCACTCTGGTGCGCAAAAAATGCGAATTTGGTGTCTTCCTCCGAGGAACGGATCCGGCGGATCCCCGTCGATCGATCCGGGGGATCCCAGGACTCCGCCGATATGCGAGACTCCCAGCGCGCGATGACGACCCGTTCCAGGACTCCTGACCCCGTCGATTTCACGACGGAGCACCTCTTCGGTGATCTTCGTCCCTTCGCCCAATGTCATGCGCCGACCCTGGTCGCGCGGCCCGACGGGGGTCTCCTCGTCGCCTGGTTCGGGGGCGCCTACGAGGGCCATTCCGACGTGGGCATCTGGATGGCCGAATGTCCGGCCCCGCACCCGGAGCCATCCCGGAAATCGGACCCGGTTCGCAAGCCCGGAGAGAACTGGACCCCGCCGCGCCTGCTGGCCAGGGCGGGCAACGAAGCCCATTGGAATCCCGTTCTCTTCGCCGTGTCGGAGGACGCGAGGGAACTCGTCCTCCATTTCAAGATCGGCAGACGCATTCGCGACTGGACGACCTGGGTCCAGCGATCCGTCGATGGCGGGGCGACCTGGTCCGTCGCCGAGCCACTGGTGAAGGGTGATCGGGGCGGGCGAGGCGCGGTCCGCACCAAGCCGATCCGAATCGCCTCCGGCGCCTGGCTCGCGGGGGCCTCGATCGAACGGCGTCGACGCTGGGACGCCTTCATCGACCGGAGTGCGAACGGACTGGACGCCTGGGAGGCGACTCCGCCGATCGGGATCGATCGGCGGCGTTTCGCGGGCAAGGGTCTCATCCAGCCGACGCTCTGGGAGTCCTCGCCCGGCTCGGTTCATGCGCTCTTTCGCAGTACGGACGGGCGCATCTACCGGAGCGATTCCCAGGACGACGGTCACGACTGGTCGCAGGCCCATCCGACCGGGCTTCCGAACAACAACAGCGGGATCGATGTCGTCCGGATGGAAGACGGACGCCTCGCCCTGGCCTGCAATCCCGTCTCCGGCAACTGGGCCCCGCGCACGCCGCTCTCCGTGCTCTTTTCGATGGACAACGGCGAGACCTGGCCCGAGCGGATCGATCTCGAAACCGGGCCGGGAGAGTTCTCCTATCCCGCCATCCTCGAGACCCGGGCGGGTCTGGTCGTCGCTTACTCCTGGAACCGGCGGCGCATCGCGGTCGCCCGGATTCCACGGCGGGCGATCCCTTCGCCGTGACCCGGAAATGACGGAGCCGAAGGGAAGGGATCCGGGATGGGGCGTGCCCCGATCGATGAAACTCCTATGCTTCTCCCCGACGGCATCGCCGCCTTTGTCCACCCCCGAGCGATGACCTGGAGGAGACGAGGATCATGAGCCGCGAATTCGGAGCCGAAACCAGTGCAGAAGAGGTTGTCCGCGACCTCGATCTCTCGGGCCAGACGATCGTCGTGACGGGCGGCTCGGCAGGACTCGGGGTCGAAACCGCGCGGGTCCTGGCGGGTCGGGGGGCGCGCATCGTGAGCGTCGTTCGCGACGAAGCGAAGGGACGCGCTGCGATCGACCGGATCCGGGAAAGCGTTCCCGAGGCCGACATCGAACTCGCCCTGCTCGACCTCTCCGATCTCGACTCGGTCCGCCGAGGCGCCGACGACATCGCCAGACGATTCGCCCGCATCGACCGCCTGATCAACAATGCAGGCGTCATGGCCTGCCCCCTCGGCCGGACGGCCCAGGGCCTCGACACCCAGCTCGGCACGAACCATCTCGGCCATTTCGTGTTGACCGCGCGTCTCATGCCGCAGATTCTCGCCGGCAGCCCCGCACGCATCGTGAATCTTTCGAGTGCGGGCCACCGTCTCTCGCCCTTCCGATTCGAGGATCCCTTCTTCGAGAAGGAGCCCTACGACAAATGGCTCGCCTACGGACAGGCCAAGACGGCGAACGTCCTCTTCAGCGTGGCGCTCGACAAACGCTTCCGGGATCGTGGCGTCCGCGCCTTCGCCGTCCACCCGGGTTCGATCATGACCGAACTCAGCCGCCACATGGACGAGAACGACATGAAGGACCTGATGGCCCGGCGGCCGAAGAACGAACCGATGACATTCAAGAAGGTTCCACAAGGGGCCGCGACGACCGTATGGGCGGCGACGGCCCCCGAACTCGAGGGACGCGGCGGTCTCTACTGCGAGGATTGCCACGTCGCCGAACGCACCGACGATGCGCTCGCCGCACGCGGCGTCCGCCCCTGGGCGCTCGACGAAGAGGCGGCCGAACGCCTGTGGCAGCTCAGCGAGGAATGGTCCGGAGAAACCTTTCCGGCCTGATCAGGAATGCCACGCGATGGCAGACGGCCACGGCCGACAAGAGTCATGGAGCGATCGTGCGAGTCAGGCGATAGATGGACGCGACTCCGATTCGTGAAGAGGCAGACGTGGCGCTCGAGATCCGCCAGCTCGAGGAGAGCCTGCTCGATCCGGAGATCCGCGGGGATCCGGCCAGGCTGGCGCGCCTCGTCGCCGACGATTTCGTCGAGATCGGCGCTTCGGGTCGCGTCTTCGGAAGACACGACGCCCTCGAAGCGCTCTCGAGCGAAACCGGGGCCTCGTTCCGCATCTCCGGTTTCTCGGTCCGACGACTCTCGTCGCAGATCGTCCTGGCAATCTATCGGGTCGAGCGGCGCGGCGCGGGCGACCCTGCCCATTCCCTGCGAAGCTCGATCTGGGTCTTCCGGGAGGACCGCTGGCAGATCCTTTTCCACCAGGGAACTCCTCTCGCGGGACCATCCGGTTCCTGAAGTCGATCGAAGCGACCGGAAAGCCCGGGCCCGACCCGGATCGAGTCCGGTCAATCGAGTCCGGGAATCGTCTGCAGGACTTCCGCGCCTTCCTTGCGGATCATCAGGAGCGTCGACTCGTCGAGCCCCAGGGCCTGACAGGCGTGACTCATCGTCGCCTTGCTGCTCCGATCGACGGAGGTATGGGCTCGAACGCAGTCCCGCTCTTCGGCCGTCATCTCCTGCATGTCGGCCTCCGCCTTCGGGATGACGCCGACGCCCAGGGAATGGGCGATCTCGTTGGCGAGCGCGACGGTCGCGGCGAGGGTGTGGGTTTCACCCTTGATGATGACCTGATGATGGGCGCTCAAGACCGTCTGGATGTCGACCGGGAGCTCCCAGAGGCCTGCCATGAGTTCCCCCGCACGTTGATGGACGCGATCGACCGCGGGCCAGATCGAGATCAGGTCGGGCGGGGATTTCCGTCTGCCCTTCTTCTCCGAAAGCGCCAGTAGCGTTCCGGCGATGCCCACGTCGTGAAGCAGGCCCGCCAGGAAGGCGAACTCGGCATCGACGTCCGTATGCTTGCAGACAAGTCGGGCGAGATGGGCGGTCGCCGTCGCATGTCGGCGCAACAGGTCCATCGTATCCGCATAATCCGACGATTTGAAGACGCGCATGTTCATCGCGATCTCCATCACGAGATCCCGGATCGTATTGAGCCCCAGCCGCATCGTCGCATCGCGCAGCGAAGTGATCTTCATCGCTCCCGTGAACGCGGCCGACCCGACGACCTTCAGGATACGGCCCGCGATCAGGCTGTCCTGCTCGAGCAGCTTGACGACGTCGTCGATCTCGACGTCGGAGCGCTGGGAGAGCGTCATCAGCTCGACGGCCACGGCGGGCAGCGTCGGGGGCCGATAGTCGGGCGCCTCGATGCAGGCGAGCAGCTGCTGGACCATCGCCTCTTCGTCGAGGAGAACGTCGTCGCCCTCGGCGATCGAAGCGCGTCCGTCGCCGTAGCCCTCTTCGCCCTTCTTCTTTCCACGTCGCAAGAACGCCAAATCGGAATTCCCTTCGTATCCCTCGAAAAACGGGACCTACCCGGTTGCGATCGGCGAGGCGCCCCGAACCTTGAGCAGGGCCGGCGCTGCAAGCGAGCTGCTCGGGGTTTCTCCCGACGAAGCGCACGTCGGGAAGGTTCCCGTCCCCGAGGATGTCACGATCCGGGAGACCCTCTAGACTCGTGGGGTCAGCCATCCCCAAGGAGCCCGCCCCTTGCTCGAACTCCCCCGATCCCGCGTCAAACGGATCGCCCTCTTCGCCCTCTCCGCGTTCTTCCTCTTCGCGGGGATCCAGCATTTCGCGAACCCCGATTTCTTCACGGCGATCGTGCCGCCCGCCCTGCCCGACCCCCTGATGATCGTCTACGTGAGCGGCCTTTTCGAGATCGCGGGCGGGATCGGCGTGCTGATTCCGCGGGTCCGTTCCCTGGCAGGATGGGGACTCGTCGCGCTGCTGATCGCCGTCTTTCCGGCCAATCTCTACATGGCGATGAATCCGGAACTCTTCCCCGAGCTGACCCCGACGAAGCTCTACGTCCGCCTTCCCTTCCAGTTCCTCTTCATCGCCTGGGCCTGGTGGGCAACCCGGGATGACGCTTCGGGACCCTCGGCGAGCGGGCACGAAGCGAACGTCCGAATGGAGCGATGACGACCTCCTCGCGGCGGATCCTCTCCACGCGACTGACCGTGAAGGTGGTGCCCGGCGCATCCCGCGACGAGATCGCGGGATGGCTCGAAGAATCCCTCAAGATCCGCGTCGTCGCGCCTCCGGAAAAGGGCAAGGCCAATTCGGCCGTCGAGAAACTCCTGGCCGGGGCACTCGGTCTGTCGCGACGAGCCGTTCGTGTGGTTTCGGGCGCGACCTCGCAGAGAAAGACCCTCGAGATCTCGGGACTCTCGCTCGATGAGATCCGTTCGAAGCTGGCGGTCTGAACCGCTCAATCGTGGATGATCTCGGCGATCCGCCGCGTCGTCTGGATGAAATCACGCGGACCGGCGAGGGCGATCAGGAGATCAGGACGGGAAGGGGCGGGGCCGCCGTCCCTTCAACCCGGACGAAAAAGATCGCGCAGCGCGATCCGCGGGACCTCTCCTTTCCCGGTCGAACCGGCGCCGTCTCCCGAAGCGACGGAGCGCGTCTCTTCCGAGGTCCCATCCACGATCGCCATCACCGCTGCGAGATCCTCGTCGAGGCGGGCGAGTTCGAGTTCGAAGGGACCGATCAACCAGCAGGCATCCTCGGCCAATCGATCGAGAGGAGGACCTCCCGCCAGGTTGAGCGGACAGATGTCGCGACGTTCGACGATCTCTCCCGTGTCGTCCTCGAAGAGGATCCGAAGGGGAAGCCCCTGTGTCCGACAGACGGAGGGACGGTCCGCATGGATCCGACACGCCCCGTCCCCGTCGAGAAAGGCACATCCACCCTCGGAGTGGGGCTCTCCGCGCTCGAGCAGATCGGAATGGGCCCGCCGGATCCGCTCTGCCTCGACCTGACGAACGGTCAGACCGTCGAGGCAGCAAGCCGAGCAACCCTTCCGACAGGACAGGCGCTTCTCATGGACCCGGGCGATGGCACGTGCGCGGGCGTCGATCGCGTCGTGAAGTTCGCGAAGCGATGCCAAGACCGCCTCGACCGCTTCAGCCGAAGACACCCTTGCCCTTCAGCTCGTCGATCTTCTTCTCGTCGTATCCGAGGACCTCGTTCAGCACGCTGACCGTCTGCTCCCCGACTTCGGGCGCCTTCGCGGGTTCCGGAAGCGACTCTTCCGGGAATCGGACGGGAAAGGGAAGCATGTCGGCCCCGTGTTTCTCGTGCGGATAGAGCGGGAAGCGGTCCTTGAACTGGGGATCGTCTACGATGTTCTCGGGCGAATTGACGGGCGCCATCGGGAAATTCTTCTCGTTTCCGAGGTCGATCCACTCCTTGCAGGTCTTCGTCTTGAAGATCTCACGAAGTTCCGCCTGGAGTTCCCGATTGTTCCGTGCATGATCGGCATATTTCGACCCGGGCCATTTCTCGAAGAGATCCGACCGCCCGACGGCTTCGCAGAAGTTCTTCCAGAAGGCCTGCTCAGAACACATGATCAGGACGACACCGTCCTTGGCGTCGTACATCTGGTACCGGACCCCTTCCTTCATGCCTTTCGTGCCGACAGCGCGGCGCTCGTAGTCATCCGAGGCGTTCCCCGTGACGACGTCTTCAGGACGGCGATAGGCCATGTAGGATTCCGAGCGATACCAGTCCATGTAGGCGGCGGCATCCGATTGACCGATCTCGAGGAAGGACCCTTCGCCGGTCTCCCGTGCCCGGATGATCGCGGCCAGGATCCCGAAGGCACCGAAGATGGGGCCGGCGTGGATCCCGATCGAGGCATGCTCGGGGATGTAGCAGAAACCCTCTTCGTCGTAGGCCGGGTTGATAATGCCCGCCCAGGTGTCGAAGGCGATGCCATGGGCCGGAAGGTTCTGGTAGGGACCCGTCATCCCGTAACCCGAGATGTTGCAGAAAACGATCTTCGGATTGATCTTCTTCAGGTCGTCATAGCCGAGCCCGCGCCGCGCGAGGGAACCCGGGCGCATCGCCTCGACGACACAATCGGCCGTCTTCACGAGTTCCTTGTAGACCGAGACGGCTTCGGGATTCTTGAGGTCGAGGGTGATGCTCTTCTTGCCCCGATTCAGATGGAGATGCATGAGGGAGGTGCCCTCGATGATCGGCCAGGTCATCTGACGGATATAGTCTCCTGCCGGCGGCTCGACCTTGATCACGTCGGCGCCGAGATCGGCCAGATGGGTCGTGATCCCGGCAGGACCCAACATGGAACTCTCGATGACGCGGACGCTGGCCAGGGGCGCGGGTCGGGAATCCGACATGGATGATTCCTTTCTCTCGTTCTCTACTTCCGGATCTCGGTTTCCTGTCCACCTGCGGCTCGGGACGGGTTCAGCGGTCGACCCGCTCGACCGAACCCGACAGGAAGCGACGTTCCGTCGCATTTCGGCGCGCGCAAAATACCCTGCCCCGGTGACCGACTCAACAACCCGCGGCCCATCGTCGCCCCGGCTTCCCTCCCCGGCCCACCCGCGCTCGAGGGCCGGCCAACCAGTTCCCCGAAGGGCGCGCCCTCGGGTTGTCTTCCGGTCCGGCCAACGTCGGGACCCGCCCGGGTCGTCCGCACCGACCGCCGCGCTCCGATCCTTCTTTTTCGTGCCCGGGTAACCATACGCCCCGTCTCCCCCGTAGTCCGGGGCATGGCGCACGAAACCCTCCTCCAGAACCATGACGCTTCCCCGGAGTCCAGCGACACTGCCGGACGGAGCGCTCCCTCCCCCACCCCCAACCCGTCCGGATCGATCACGCAAGCGGATGCCCCTTCCCCGGACGATCGTGCCGATCGACGCCGGGTGCTGCTCGAGCTCCTGGTCCAGGTCACGCTTCGGCTTCGACTTCGCGGCGTGGATCTCGAGTCCTCGACCGGGCTGTCGGGACGCGAACTCGACCTCGTGGCGCTTCTCAGCGCGTCCGGTCCGACCAGCGTCAAGAGCCTCGTCGCCGACCTCGGCCTGCCCCGCAGCACGATGACCGCGATCGTGGATCGACTCCAGGCGCGGCACCTCGTGAAGCGGCGACCGAATCCCGAAGATCGCCGCTCGGTCATCCTCGAGGCGACGCCGAGCGCGCTCGACGCGCTGCTGCGCTATCGCGAGGGGATGGAAAGCTTCACCGAGCACATCCAGGAAGTCCTGTCCGACGAGGAACAGACACAGTTCGTCAGACTGATGCAGAAGATGGCCCACTCGTTCTGAGGCATCACGAGGCGTTCTCGATCAGGCTCGGTTCATAGTCGTCGGGAGGAATGAAGCCGAGCAGATCCAGGATCGTCGCCGCGAGGTTGGCGAGACCGGGATGCGTCGACTGCGGGACGAGCCGGATCTCCGTTCCGGGCGCGAAGAGATGGAATGGAACCGGATTGAGTGTATGGCTCGTCTTCGGCCGAACGTGTCCGTCCGGCCCGGTGACGGGCTTTCCGGTCTTCTTGTCGATCTCGACCATGCAATCCGCGTTGCCGTGGTCCGCCGTGACGATCAGCGCCCCCTGCGCCTTCTCGATGACCGGCAGGAGTCGAGCGATCTGGAGATCGACCGCCTCGACCGCCTGGATCGCCGCGATCAGATGGCCGGTATGCCCGACCATGTCGCCGTTCGCGAAGTTGACCCGCGCGTGTCGGTAGCGGCCGGTTCGAAGCTCGTCGACCAGCCGATCGGTCACTTCGGCGACCTTCATCCAGGGCCGCTCCTCGAAGGGACGGTCATCGGACGGAATCTCGATGTAGGTCTCGGTCTTCTCGTCGAATTTCCCGCTGCGATTGCCATTCCAGAAATAGGTGACGTGGCCGAATTTCTGGGTCTCGGCGATCGCGAGTTGCGGCAGCCCCGCACGTGCGAGGTACTCGCCAAGCGTCCGTTCGATCGCCGGCGGTGCCACGAGATATTTCGACGGCAGATGGAGATCCCCGTCGTATTCCATCATCCCGACATAGAGGACCTTCGGCCGGGGCCCCCGATCGAAAGCCTGGAAATCATCGAGCTCGAAGGCCTGTGTGATCTCGATCGCGCGGTCGCCTCGAAAGTTGAAGAAGACGACGGCGTCATCGTCGACGATCGGACCGACTGGCTTGCCGTCACTCGACACGATCACGAAAGGCGGAAGCATCTGGTCCCCGATCCCGGGATGCTCCTCCCGGAGCGTTTCGATCGCTTCACGACAGGAACGGAACCCTCGTCCTTCGCCGCGCACATGGGTTTGCCAACCGCGCTCGACCATGCCCCAATCCGCCCCGTAGCGATCCATGGTCGTCGTCATGCGCCCGCCTCCCGACGCGATCCGATAGTCGCGATCGGGTTTCGCGGAGATCGTCTCGAGCAATTCCTCGAGGGCGTCGACGTAGCCGAGGGCGCTCGTCTCGGGAACGTCCCGTCCGTCCAGCAGGACATGGACCCGTACTCGGGAGATCGATTCGTGATCGGCGCGACGCAGCATCGCGAAGAGATGATCGATGTGGCTATGCACGTTGCCATCCGACAGGAGCCCCATGAAATGGAGCGTCGACCTCCGCTCACGGACGTGATCGGTCACTTCCTGCCAGACACCCGCCTTGGGGCCTTCGAAGATCGACCCCTCCGCAATCGCCTTCGCGACGAGTTTCGCACCCTGATCGAAGATCCGACCGGCACCGATCGCATTGTGGCCGACCTCGCTGTTTCCCATGTCGTCGTCACTCGGCATGCCGACGGCCTTGCCGTGGGCACGCAGCTCGAGACTCGGAACGGTCTCGGCGAGCCGATCGAGGGTCGGCGTACGAGCGAGCCAGACCGCGTCCGACTCATCCCGCCGACCGTGCCCGACCCCGTCCATCACGCAGATGACGACCGGACCCGGCACGCCGGGGAACCGCTTGTTCTTTTCGAGCGTCCATTCAGCCATCGTCTGCCCGTTTCCACCCCACGGCATGTCCCATGGGAGAAGCCCCATCGGAGATTGCGGATGCCGGCTTCTTCGCGGCCGGAAATCCGGCCGGATGATAGACTCGACCTACGCTCCGCCCAAGGATGAAGGCCAGAACTTGCTCGCCAGACTTCCCTCCTTCGCGATTCTCCTCGCCTTCGTCGTGGCTTGTTCGACCGTGTCGCCATCCTCACCGCCTTCCCGACAAGCGCATGCAGACGCGTCGAGCCGGTCCGATCGGACCCGGCCCGACTCGGGAGACGGTCCTCCGGCCACGGCCGAAGACGGGGAGACCGGGAAGACGGCGAGGGGGCAGGACGCTCCGGAAGGCGACTCCCGGGAGGGGGAGCGGGAAGACGAGGGCGAAAGGCGGGAAGGCACGCACGACAGGAAGCCGGACGACCGATCGGGATCGGGCCGGATCGTGCTCGACACGGCCTACGACGATCGGAAGGTCGGCGAGGACCAGACCGCCGAGATCGAAGCGGAACTCGGTCTGGTCGAGGACGAAGAACTTCTCGGGTACGTGCGGAGCGTCGGCATCCGGCTACTCCGTCATGCTCCGCCCCAGCCCTTCGACTACGAATTCAAGGTGGTCGACCAGAGCGCTCCGAACGCCTTCGCCCTGCCGGGAGGCAAGATCTACGTTTCACGCGGACTGCTCGCCTTGATCCAGACCGAAGACGAACTCGCCGGTGTCATCGGACACGAGATCACCCACGCTGCCGAACGCCACACCGCCGCCCGGATCGACTACTCCCGCCGACTCAATCCCTTCTCGATCGGCTTCATCCGGGCCGCGGCGATCGCCGCCTACGGCCGGGACCAGGAACGGGATGCGGATCGAGGGGGCCAGATCCTGGCGGCGCAGGCGGGATACGACCCGGCGGGCATCGCCGATTTCCTCCGCAAACTCGACTCTTCGGATCGCTATGAGATCGGCTGGTCCCGACTTCCCAGCTTCCTCGCCACGCATCCGACGAGCCCGGAACGTTCGGCCCTCGCCTCGGAACGGGCTGCGGGCCTGGAATGGGAACGCGTGCCGGCCATCGCCGACGTCCTTCCCATGGGTTATTTCAGCGTGATCGACGGTCTGATCCTGGGAGACAATCCGGCGGGCGGGCTCTTCGAAGGCGACCGGTTCATCCACCCCGACCTCCGCTTCTCCATTCGTTTTCCGCACGGCTGGACGACGATGAACAGCCAGCAGGCGGTCGCTGCCCTGGCACCCGCACGCGATGCCGAGGCGACACTCACCGTCGAAGGCAAGGGCCCCGACATCGACAAGGTCGTCGATGAATTCATCGAGAACGAAGTCGACGGAACACGCGTCCGCGTCCGCGATCGTCGCAAGATCAGGATCGGAGGGCTTCCCGCCGTCCGGATCGAAGGACGCGCGACGAACGGACTGGTCGGTCTCTGGGTCCAGATGACCTTCGTCGAGTATGACGGACTCGTCTACCGACTCTCCCTCGTGAGCCTCGCCGGTGCCGTCAGCAAGTACCGGGGAAGGGGCAGGGCTTTCGCCCATAGCTTCCGGCCGCTCGACGAAGCCGGGGTCCGTTCGCTGAAGGTGATCCGACTCCGCATCGCCCGAGCGCTCGAGAACGAGACCCTCCAGGCGCTTTCCGAACGAACGAACAATGAGCTGGAGCTGGTCTATACGGGCGTGATGAACGGAATCTACGCTTCGACCCGCCTCCGAAAGGGCCAGTTGATCAAGATCGGATTGGCCGAGCCCTATATCCCGTCGCCGAAAACCGGCCCGGCCGGCACGGGGAACGACTCGGGAAACGGGACGATCGAAGGAGAGAGGCGGCCTACAGACCCTTGACGAGGGGTTCGGGCTTTCCGACCCGCTTCTCTCCCGAGACGCGGCGAACGACGCGGGCGAGAGCGGGATTGGCCTCGAGAATGCGGCGGAAACGTCCTTCCCCGAGAACGACGAGCCAGCATTTCTCGCGTGTGACGACGTCGGCGGGGGCGGGACGGTCGTCGAGCAGTGAGAGCCCGCCGAAGACATCGCCCGAATGGAGTTCGCCCTCCTCCTTGTCGTTCTTCCGGTCGATCTGCACGAGCGTGCCCGAAAGAACGACGAAGAGACCATCGGGCGGCTTTCCCTGCTCCACGACCCGGGTTCCACCCTTCACCTCGAGAATGCGGAACTGGCGCGCGACCGCTTCGCGTTCGGCGTGGGCGAAGGCGGCGAAGAAGGGGTTGGTCCGCATCTGGCGATCGATCAGTCGAGCGCGAAGGAATCGCAGGATGCTCTTCGCGACCGACGGCTCCTTCGCGATCAGCTCCCACAAGACCCGCCGATCGATCGCGAGCAGCTTCGTGGGAACGATGGCTTCGATCGTCGCGTTCCGGGGCTGCTTCGCCATCAGCCCGATCTCCCCGAAGAACTCGCCGCGTTCGAGCACGGCGAGTTTCCGCCGACGCTCGCCTTCGGCGATCGGAACGACGGCGCCCTCGACGATGACGTAGAGACTGTTGGCCGCATCTCCCTGGCGGAACAGGACCTGACCTGCCTCGAGCGTCACGACGCGAATCCGACGGATCAACGTATGCAGACTGGCGGGGTCGAGATCCCCGAAGAGCGGTGTATTCGCCAGTTCCTGACGCAGGGACGCGCCTCGCGCGCCGGCGACCGTGGTCTTGCGTGCGCCCGCGTCGAGCGGAGTCGGCAGGGAGACCACCTGCGCCGCCGCGAGATCTTCGGGACTGTCGGGAACCGGTTGTTGATCGAGCCGTAGATCGATCACGGCTTCGCCGGGTGCCTCTTCGGTCAGTTCGATCGGGATCTCGTTGATCCGCCCCGGCTGCGCATCCGCCATCTGGACCGACTGCGCGCCGGGAACGACTTCGGTCAACAGCAACGAGTCGAGGGGGGCATCCTCTTCCTCGTGCCCCTCCGCTCGAGCATCGCTGAGAGACGTGCCGAGATCGGAAGGCGCGCCGTTCAGGTAGAGCAGATCGAGGGTTTCCAGGGTCTGCTCGTCGCCGGGCAGGATCGCGAGGATCGCCTTGCATGTCGCGATCGCCTCGAGCACCTGCCCCTGGTCGACCTGCAGTTCCAGGGCACGACGAAGCGCGGCCAGCTCGCCCTGGGAGTCCGAGACCGCCCGCATG
>DRKE01000238.1 GCA_011051925.1 Deltaproteobacteria bacterium | reverse complement strand
TCGGCAGGAGGGCTCTACCGGGAGGCGATCGAGATGGCCGCCTGGGCGGATCGCCGCCGGATCGGACTCGTCGGGTTCTCGGAACACCATGTCACGCCCGAAGGGTTCCTGCCGGCGCCTTTTCCGATGGCGGCGGCGGTGGCCGCCCGGACCCGCCGCGTACGGATCAGTATCGCCGCCCTGCTCGTGAACCTCTACGACCCGATCCATCTCGCGGAAGAGATCGCGGTTCTCGATCTCCTGTCGCAAGGACGATTCAGCGTCACCCTGGGGCTGGGCTATCGGGAGATCGAGTACCGTGCTTTCGGGATCGACTGGGCAGATCGGGGGCGACGCCTCGACGGGAATCTCGAGATCCTCCTGGCGGCCCTGCGAGGCGAGAGCTTCGTTCGCCATGGCGTCGAGATGGCCCTGGCGCCGCTGCCGGCGTCGCCGATACCCGGCCTCGTCACGATGGGGGGAAACAGCGTGGCCGCCGCCCGCCGTGCGGGCCGGTCGGGTCTCGTCTTCTGTCCCGCCCTCGACGATCCGGAGCTCGTGGCGGCCTATCACGAGGCCTCCCGGAGCGCGGGGAACGGGGAGGGCGTTCTCGTCTCGCCCAATTCGCCGGCGACGACACTGATCGACGAGGATCCCGACCGGGCCTGGGCGGAGGTCGGGGCCTTCCTCGTGCACCATGCCGAGACCTACGGGGCCTGGGCCCATCCCGACCGACGGGCCTATGCCGAAGCGAAGGGACGATCGATCGAAACGCTTCGGGACGAAGGGAAGTACCGGATCCTGACGCCGGAGGAGGCCGCGCGCGCGCTCAGGGAGACCGGCTCGCTCCATCTGGCCCCGCTCACATCGGGAATCGATCCCCGCTTCGGGTGGAAGACGCTCGAGCTGTTCGAGTCCCGGGTGGAACCGTTGCTGGCATGATCGCTTGCCTGGGATCGTTTTCCGCCCGCTCGGCTCGTTCGTGGTAGTACGAACGAAGCACGTCGAAGGCGAGCTTCTTCCGCCCGTCGTCATCGACGAGTCCCTTCCGGTTCCAATGATCCTGGACGCCCTGGTACAGACGCAGGGGCGCCCGGAAATCCTTGAGGATCCAGGGGCTCATGCCCGTGACCATGGGCTGTTTCTCGATCATGTCGAATTGCCGCTCGTAGACGAGTGCCTGGTACTCTTCGCTGAAGACGACGAGGTCTTCGGCCGGAGCGTGCCATCCGGCCAGGGCGCCGGCACCCATCTCGCTGATCAGGACGGGCTTGTCCTGGCGCAGATCGAAGCGGATCCGGTCCATGTTCTCGAGCATGACGCGGCGGGCCATGTGACTCGGGAACGGGCTGAACCGGGCGAGGGCGCCGGAGTAGTACCAACCGAAGTACTCGTTCACGGAAAGCACATCGACCACGTCGCCCAGGGGATCGTGGATCGGGAAGATCCATTCCGCGGGCGGAAATCCGAGTAGCGCGGGCAGGTAGGCCTGCCGCAGGAAGGGCCCGAGGGCCTCGAGCCCCGTCACCATCGCAGCGGTCACGAGACGCGAGGGATCCTCGTGGCGGACGTGCTCCGCGAGATAGGCCATGAAGCGATCCCGCGCTTTCCCATAGGGCGTCTCGTTTCCGATGCTCCAGAGGATGATCGAGGCGCGATTCCGGTCCCGCTCGATCATTTCCGAGAGTTGGCGTTTCGCGCGAAGCAGGGTCTGCGGATCGTCGAAGGCGATGTTCCAGTAGACGGGAATCTCTCCCCAGACGAGGAGCCCCCGTTGATCGGCCTCCTGCACCATCGACTCATCGTGGGTGTAGTGGGCGAGTCGGATGAAATTCGCGCCCAGCTCGTCTGCGAGGTCGAGAAGGGCGACGGCCTGCTGGCGGTCATGGATCCGTCCTGCCGGCCCGAGTGCCTCGTCGTGGATCGAGATCCCGCGCAGGAAGATCGGTTCGCCATTCAGCAGGATCCGCGTCCCCTGGGTTTCGATGGTGCGGAATCCGATCTCGTCGGTCACGCGATCCGTGTCGGTCGTGATCGTGACGGCGTAGAGCTTCGGGGTCGCGGGCGACCAGCGCTCCGGATCGGCGTCGATCCGGAATTCCGCCCGGCCCGACGAATCCGGTTCGACCGACGCCGAGACATCGAGTTCGGGAATCGAGACCGTGATCCCAGAGGGAGAGGGACCGTCGAGCTGGACGAATCCCGAGATCCGCTTCGGATCATCCGGGTCGAGTTGGATTCCCCAGGAGCGGATGAAGGTCTCGGGCAGATCGAGGAGGCTCACCTCGCGTGTGAGCCCACCGTAGTTGTGCCAGTCCGTGATCGGCGTGGGCACGTCCTCGGGTTCTCGTCGGTTGTCGACACGGACGACGAGGAGATTCTCTCCGGGTTCGAGGTCTTCGGAGACTTCGAAGTTGAAGGGCGTGAAGCCGCCCTCGTGCCGACCGATCAGTCGTCCGTTCAGGTAGACGGAGGCCTCATGGTTGGCCGCCCCGAAATGCAGGAAGGTCCGGCGCCCGGGCGCCGGGCGATGTTCGAAGGTCCGTTTGTACCAGACGACCCCCTGGTAGAAGACGAGTCGGGGATCCTGGCTGTTCCAGTCTCCGGGCACGTCGAGAACGAGCCCGTTCTCGAAGGAGAATTCCGCCATGTCGCTCGGTGAACGGGGCTCGTCGGCGCGTGGGGCCATGCCTGCGAGCGCCCCGGCGTCATAGGGGTCGATGACGGCCTGCCAGGCGCCGGAGAGGGAGACCCGCTCGGGCCTCGCGCCAACACCGATGATCAGGGGATCGGGAGGTCGATTGGCGTTCTCCACCACGGATCGCTGATGGTCGACGATCTCCTTCATCTCCCGGGGCCAGGCCCCGAACCAGATGTAGGCCGTGAGGAGCAGGCTGGCGATGCCGAACAGGAAGAGAACGATGCTGAGGACGGTCCAGAGTCTTTTCATGGGAAGGAAGTCTACCCCGATCGGTCGAGATCTCCCGGCTTCCGGAGATGCGAAGCACGTCGTCGATGAGATCGGCAAGGGGTCGCGACGGACGCGTGCGACGTGCTACGCCCCGTCCGCGCCCGCGGAAGAGCCATTAGAAAAGGGAGTGGAATGTCTTTCGACGATGATATCCGGTTGAGCGGAATCGGGCCCGGCGTCTACGCCTGCGAGATCAGTCCGGAGCACTGGGTCGTGGCGGGGCCCAACGGTGGCTACCTGGCTGCGCTCGTGACTCGAGCAGGAGATCTGCATCTCGGAGACCCCTCGCGTTCGCTGCGGAGTCTCACGGTCCACTATCTCCGGCCACCGCGGGTGGGCCCCGCTCGGATCGAAGGATCGATCGAACAACTGGGGCGCTCGGTGGCCTTCCTGCGTTTCACGATGATCCAGGGGGAGAAGAAGATCCTTCTGGCGACGGGCGCCTGGGCGATGGCGCGGTCGGGTTTCGAGCATGGCGGATGGGTGGCCCCCGAGGTTCGGCCGCCCGAGGCGTGTCCCGAGCTGGAGCGCGTCCGGGAAGGGGAGGCCCTGCCCATCCATCGGCAATGGGAGATCCGCAGTGCGAGTGACGCGCGCTTCGGCAGCGGTGGGACGCCCGATCTCAGCTGGTGGGTCCGGCCCCCGATCCACCGGGCACTCGACGCGCCGATGCTGGTCGCCATCGCCGATGCCTTTCCGCCACCGATCTTCGTCACCTCGAACGGGCCGATGGCCGTTCCGACGCTCGATCTCACGGTCCACGTCCGCGCGAATCTCGATCGGGTTCCCTGGGCGCCAGGAGACTGGCTGTTGACGCGCTTCTCGACGCGCTTTGCCAGCGGCGGCTTTCTCGAAGAGGACGGCGCGATCTGGACGACGCAGGGACACCTGATCGCGCACAGCCGGCAGCTCGCATTGAGCGTCTGATGTGCTCCGGCGAGCGGGCCGGGGCCGGGCGGCTCGGGGTCCGGTTCCCGACGCCGGAGTCCGGTTGCGATCGCAGGATGCGTTACGTTACGATCATGTAATGTAATTTGACCTGCGCCGGCCGCCCCCCTCGGCGACCTCGCGCCTCCGATACGGGAGTCTCCCATGACCGAAGCCCCTCGAGCCGGATCCCGATACGCAGCGGTCGTCGTCCTGGAGCTGCTTCCCGCCTGGCTGGCCCGTTCCCGCGCGGAACGGAACGCCGCCACGGCACGCCTCCGGCCGATCCTCGATCGCTACCGCGACGTCCGGTTCCGTTGGTTCGATGCGGACGCTCTGGGCCATGGCTATACGGATTTCGTGATCTGCGAGTTCGACGATCTCGAGCGCTATCAATTCCTGTGGGACGAAATCCGCGACACGGAGTTCTTCACGCTGCCCCTCGCCCGCATCCGACACGTGATGTTGGGAAGCGAGGATGGCTATCGGCGTTTCGAGGCGGTTCGGGGGGCATGAGTCCGCGGGCTCGGGGGCGGCCTCGAAGCGGACGGGCGGATCGCGAGATCCATCGCGCCGCGCTGGAAATCCTCGGGAGGGAAGGGTATGCGGCCGCCTCGATCGAACGGATCGCCGCCGAAGCCGGTGTGTCGCGGCCCACGATCTACCGTCGTCATGCGAATCGGGCGGCGCTTCTCGTCGCCGCCGTCGAGGCGGCTTTCCGAGAGGCGAATCCGGTCGTCCCGGACACGGGATCGGCTGCCGAAGACGTGCGGATCCTCCTTTCGAACACGATCCGGATGCTCCGGAAGACGCCGATCGGCGGCGTCGTTCGCGCGATCGTTCCCGAACTCGCTCGCGAAGCCGATCTTCGCCGCCTGACGCGGCGGCTCTTGAACGACCGGCGCCGACTGCTCCGCGATGCGATCGTTCGGGGGATCGAGCGGGGCGAATTCTCTTCCGAGCGAGACGTGGAGCTGGCGATCGACGGGCTGCTCGGTGCGATCTATCTCCGCCTCCTCTTCACGGGTCGACCGATCACCGGTCGTTTCGCGGGGGACCTGGTGAACGAGTTCCTGCTCGACGCGCCCGGCGGGCCGGCGGGAAGCCGGGGTCAGGGCCGTTCTTCCTGACGCCCGATTGCCCGATCGGAGAAGAGGCTCGTCGCTGCACGGGCGTCGATCAGGACCCTCCGCTTCGCGAAGAGCCAGGTCTTCTCCACGCGTCGGTAGTCGTCGAGGTATCGCCCCCAATGGTCCGGCCCCTCGGAGGTGAAGACGACGAAATAGGAGCGTCCCGTGGCGGTCGACTCGTCCCGGAGATCGATCTGATGGGTCGCCGTGAAATGACGGAGGAGTCCCGGCAGGGCGTGATCGGCCGACTTCGTCCGTTCGGCCGTTCGCTCGAAGAGCGCTCGGATGGCGTCCCTGCCCCGGAAGGTCTCGTCGGCCAGCTCGATCTCGGCGTCGGGCGAGAAGAGGGCGAGAACCTCTTCGAAGCGTCCCGAATCGCCATTGGCATTGTAGCGCGCGACGAGATCGCGGATGCATTCTCGCGCGGTGAGTTCCCACGGTTCCAGGTTGGCGTCCTCCAGCGAGTCGATCGCGGTCGAGGATACGGAATTCCCGTTCTGCACGGGACGTCGCGCGAGGGGGCCCGAGCCGAGGGGGGATGGACCGGAGTCACTCGGGCGTGGATCCGCTCGCGAAAGCCAGGCAGTCGTCCCCGGGCACGGCCACGCGAACCAGGCAGAAGGCCGCCATGATGACCGGATGATCGGAGAGTGGAATCGATCCCTTCCGGTCGATCACGCTTCCTCGATCGTCGGTCCTGGCGGGCGAAGACGAGGGGGCGAGCCGAACGGGTGCGGTGAAGATCGGGCTCGCTGGACTGACGACGCGCCATGCCTCGTCGCTCCCCCCACGTGTCCAGAGGTAGTCGATCCGACCCGCCCGGGTCGTCCCCCGCCCGGCTTCGGACCAGTCGGAACGGGCTTCCCGGGTCGGGGATGCACTCGACGTCGACGAAAGCGGCGGATGGACCATGGCCGGGTAGTCGCGCGAGCTTCTCGTGAAGTTGAAATCTCCGCCGAGAAGGATCGATCCGGTCTTCGCCAGGGACTCGATGAAGCGGCGGGCCTCGATGAGCTGAGCCCTCCGGGTCCCCCCGTTCGGGTCGCCTTCGTCGCAGGCTTCGTCTCCGGCGTCGTCGTCGGAATAGCAGGCGATCAGATGGGTGTTGCCGATCCAGAGGGATCGATCGCCGATCCGCACGCGCACGGCGAGGATGCCCTTTCCCGCGAGGCAGTCCGCCTCCCAGAACTTCAGGCAGTTTCCCTGGGCCTGGAAGCGATGGAAGCGCGCCGCCTCGATCGGAAAGCGTGAGAGAACGACGAGTCCCGCGCCGCCCGGCTGCTCCACGGCGTCGACGCGGAAGGGAAAATTCCGGATGACGCCTTCATGACGGAGGAGCGCATGACGGGCGCTGTCTTTCCAGGCTTCCTGGATCAGCACGACGTCGAGCCGGGGCTCGTTCCGCGCGAGACGTTCGGCCATCTCCGCGAATCGCACATCGACCTTTTCCGCCCAATCGAATCCCAACACCGAGACGCCCCAGAGATTGGCCGTCGCGACGTGAATCTCGTCGCCGTTCTGGAGGGGAAGGGCGGGGCCTGCGGCCTCCACGATGGGCGGAGCGGTCCCGCGAGCCGCGCACGCCCCGTGTGGGATCGAAGCGAGGGTCACCAGGAGGAGCGCCCCGAGACGGAGCGTGGTCATGGGTCCAGGACGGCTCGAGCGGGTGTTCGCGGAGGGCACGGTCGAGGCTCAGACCTCCGCCCACGGGTCGTAGGTCCCGAAGCTCCACAGGTGGCCTTCGGGATCGGTGCACGAGTAGCCCCGACCGCCGTAATCCTGGTCGCGGAGCGCCCAGACGATCCGAGCGCCCTTCGCTTTCGCCCGTTCGCAATGGGCGTCGGCATCGGGCACGATCACGTAGGGACTCTGGGTGCTCGCCCCGCCCACCGCGGAGGGCGTCTTCTGGAGCTGTCCGAAGCCCGATTCGGAGGCCGTGCTGAGCATGACCATGCCGTTTCGCATGCCGTTTCGATAGAGGAGCTGGGCATGGGCGATCGAGTCGCCTTCGCCCGGAACCACGAGGTGGCGGACGAATCCGAATGCGTCGCAGAGCCAATCGATGGCGGCCCTGGCATCGGTGTAGCGAAGGGTGGGGATGATGAGGGGATGGGCTCGTTCGGTCATCATCGCTTCTCCAGACAGGGATTGCCGACTCCTGCCGACCCCTGTCGACGCGGTGCCCTGGGTGTCCGCGGCGCGAGGGCTCGGCGCAACGGCTCGTCGAGGGGACTCGGGAAGGGATCCGGGCATCCGGGCCCCTGCTGCGGGAGTCTATCAGGCCGGGTGTCGGGCGCCCGATGGGACCGGCTGCGACGGCGAGCGCACCCGTCGCCCGCCTCCGCTAAGATCGGCGGCCGTTCCCATTCGGAGTCCGACGCGAACCCCATGATTTCCCTGTCGAATCTTGCCAAACACTACGGCGACCAGGTCCTCTTCGAGGGCGTCTCGCTCCAATTCAATCGCGGCGAGCGGTACGGCATCGTCGGGGCGAACGGTTGCGGGAAATCGACCCTGCTGAAGATCCTCTCTGGCGAAGAGAGCGCCAGCGACGGGGAGTTGTCGATCCCGAAACGCGCGGTCCTGGGGGTCCTGGAACAGGACCATTTCCAGTACGAGGAAGAGCGGATTCTCGACGTCGTGATGATGGGCAACGCGCCGCTCTGGAAGGCGATGGCCGAGAAGGAAGAGGTTCTCGCGAAGGCCGAGACCCATTTCGATGGCGACCGCTACGCCGAGCTCGAAGAGATCATCATGCAGGGCGACGGCTACGGCCTCGAGGCCCGGGCGGGGGAGATCCTCGAGGGGCTCGGGATTCCGACCGCCGTCCACGATCAGCCGCTGTCGACGCTCTCGGGCGGCTTCAAGCTGAGGGTGCTCCTCGCGCAGGTGCTCGCGTCGGAGCCCGATGTCCTGCTGCTCGACGAGCCGACCAACCATCTCGATATCCTGTCGATCCGCTGGCTGGAACAGTTCCTCGAGAGCTACCGCGGCGTGGCCCTGCTGATCTCCCATGACCATCGCTTCCTCGATACGGTCGCGACGACCATCGTCGACGTCGACTATCAGACGATCAAGGCCTATCCCGGCAACTACGCCCGTTTCGTCCGCGCCAAACGGGAGGAACGGGAGCGGCGCGAAGCCGAGATCGCGAAGCGCGAAGCGGAGATCGCCGATCACAAGGCCTTCGTCGAACGCTTCCGGGCCAAGGCGTCCAAGGCGAGACAGGCCCAGAGCAAGCTCAAGGCGATCGACCGGATCGAGATCGAACCGCTGCCCGAGAGTTCCCGCCGCTATCCGCGTTTCCGCTTCGAGCAGCGGCGACCGAGCGGGCGCCAGGTCATCGAGCTGAAACGGATCCACAAGAGCTACGACGATCGGCAGGTTCTCGATGGGATCGACCTCACGGTCCAACGGGGTGAGCGCGTCGCGATCATCGGCCCGAACGGGATCGGGAAATCGACGCTCCTGAAGATCATGGTCGGTGACATCGAGCCCGACTCGGGCCGCGTCGAATGGGGCTACGAGACCCATCCCGGCTACGTCGCGCAGGACCACAAGGAGCAGATCGGAACCCATCGACAGAGTCTCGACGACTGGCTGGCGCAATTCTGTCCCGATCAGGGGATCGGTTTCGTCAAGGCCCAGCTGGCCGCGGTCCTTTTTTCGGGTGACGAGAGCAAGAAGAAGCTCGAAGCGCTTTCCGGTGGCGAGGCCGCGCGCCTGATGTTCGCGCGGCAGGCCGTCGAGAAGCCGAACGTGCTGCTTCTCGATGAACCGACGAACCACCTCGACCTCGAGGCGATCGAAGCGCTGGTCGAGGCCGTCAAGGACTATGACGGGACGCTGATCTTCGTTTCCCACGACCGCTGGTTCGTGAACGAACTCGCGACGCGGGTGGTCGAGATCACGCCCGAAGGCGTGCGGGATTTCAACGGCCGCTACGACGAGTACCTGGCGAGATCCGGCGAGGACCATCTCGATGCGGAGGAGGTCCTGCGCCGTGCCCGGGAATCGAAGCGCGCGGCCCGGGCGGGTCGCTGAAGGCGGGGTCGGAACAGGGACCCGGAAGTGCCCCTCCCGCGGACACGCGAATCCGCGCGCGGGCGAGAGGGGCGGAACACGCTCCCTGGACCGGACGCAATCGCGCTAGAAGATCTCGAAGAGACCCGCCGCGCCCTGCCCACCGCCGATGCACATCGTGACGACGCCCCATTTCGCCTTCCGGCGCTTTCCCTCGAGCAGGAGGTGCCCCGTGCAGCGGGCCCCGGTCATGCCGAAGGGATGGCCGATCGAGATCGATCCCCCGTTCACGTTGTACTTCTCCGGATCGATGCCCAGGGTGTCGCGACAATAGAGACATTGGCTCGCGAAGGCTTCGTTCAGCTCCCACAGATCGATGTCGTCGATCCCGAGTCCGGCCCGCTCGAGCAGCCGCGGGACCGCGTAGACCGGGCCGATTCCCATCTCGTCGGGTTTGCAGCCCGCGACCGCGAAGCCACGGAAGGCACCGAGGGGATCGATGCCGCGCTTTTCGGCCTCCCGGGCCTCCATCAGGACGACCGAGGCGGCCCCGTCGGAGAGCTGGGAGGCGTTTCCGGCCGTGATGTAGTGTCCCTCGCCGCGGACGGGCTTCAACTTGGCGAGGCCCTCGAGGGTCGTGTTGGGCCGATTGCATTCATCCTTCGTCACGACGTAGTCGACCTCGGAGGTTTCGCCGGTCTCCTTGTCCTTCACGATCATGCGGGTCGCCATCGGCACGATCTCATCGTCGAAGAGGCCCGCCTCCTGGGCGGCGGCCGTCCGCCGCTGGCTCTCGAGGGCGTACTCGTCCTGGTATTCACGGCTGATCTTGTAGCGATCGGCGACGATGTCGGCCGTCTCGATCATCGGCATCCAGAGCCCCGGGTATTGCTCGGCGAGCGGCTTGTCGACCTGGAGGGTGAAACCCGAGCCGGTCAGGCTGTGGGTGATCGATTCGACTCCGGCGCCGACGACGATCGGACAGCCGTCGACGATGATGCGTCCGGCCGCCGTCGCGATCGCGTTCAGGCCCGACGAACAGTGGCGGCTGACGGTGACGCCCGTGGTCTCGATCGGGCAGCCGGCCTTCAGCGCGGCGAGGCGACCGACGTTGTTTCCGGTCGTTCCCTGGGGCGTGCCGCAGCCGAGAACGACTTCTTCGACTTCGGCGGGGTCGATGCCGGCGCGTTCGATCGAATGCTGGATCGCATGACCGGCCATGGCGACGCCGCCCGTGTTGTTGAAGCCGCCGCGATGGCTCTTGGCGAGGCCCGTGCGGGCGGTGGAAACGATGACAGCTTCGCGCATGAAGTTCTTCTCCTGGATTGAGAGCGGACGGCGTGTCCGCGGAAATCGGCGCCCGAGTCCTCCGGGTCGCCGTTTCGGGAATGACGAAGGGCAGGGCGGATCGCGATCCGCTCGCCGCGGCCGAAAGAGCTTAGCCGTCCCGGGCCGTTCCGGTCAGAGTCTTTCGGGGCGCGCGAAACGGGCCTGCATGCGTTCCATCCAGGTACTCATGAGGGCCCGCTTCGGAAGGCCGAGACTGCGCAACTCGTCGGCAATCGGACCGCTGCCGAGCTCGAGTTCGACGCCGCGTCCGCCCAGGCGGACACCCATGCCCTCGATCTCCTGGGTCGCGGTCGTCCGGTGGGGGACACCTTGGATGAGGGACAGGGTCGTGATCCGACTCCCGGTCAAGCTCCGGTCGCCACCGCGCGGCAGGGTCAGGCTGAGGGCATGCCGACCCTCGTAGACGAGGCGTGCCCGGGCGCGGTCTTCCGTCAGCTCGATGTCGATCTGCTGCACGGTCTTGGGGTATCCCCAGATGATCGAACCCGCGTCGCACGTGAAGGACTGGTCGACGGGCATGTGGATGATGTGACTGGCAAGGCGACCCGTGATGAGTTCGCGGAGGCTGCCCAACCAGGGGATGCGCGGACCGGCGCCCCGGGGATGGACCATGAAGCCGATGGCGATCTCGTTGTAGTCGCCGAGGTCGTTGTCGCGATAGTCGACCATGGCGACGCTGCAGATTCCGCGTCCGGGCAGGACTTCGGCCGGTTCGAATTCCGGGGGGATCAGTCGAAGGGCCGCTGCGGACGGGACGAGGAAGGTGGCGGCACCCGAGCTGGCGTCACGAACCTCGACGGGAAACCGGATCGTCCGGTCCTGGATCTCGTAGTTCGGGGCGGTTGCGGCCATCTTTTCGAACCTCGACTGGGGGGTGCCATGCGCCCGAGCGCGAAGAACGGATCGAACCGGCTCATCCGGGTCGCCCGTGGCGGACCTGGATTTCATCCCAGAAGAGCGGCGTCGGCAAGAGCGGATGTCGGCTCGGGGGTGTTCCCGACGGGGCCCCTAGCCGGCGATCTTCCTTTCCTGGCCGCGGTCGAAGAGCCAGACGTCGCCATGGGCCGTGAAGCGGTCGCCTTCGACGACGATCCCGCTGCCGTCGCTGCAGGCGTAGACGGGGAATCGAGAGCGACCGGAATAGCGGCATAGCGCCTCGCGATAGCGCCGTGAGCGGCGGAAATGCGGGAAGAACTCGAAGTCGACGAGATCGAGCGCCGTCCACCGCGACGAGGGAAGACCGATCTCGTTCTCGTCACGATCGAATTCCGGGTAGGCCGCGAGCCCGATGTTCGGCGTCGCCAGGATCGCTCCGGCCGAAAGCCCGGCGAGAACACCTCCACGATCCGCGAATCGACGCAGGGCGGGAAGGAGCCCCGACCGTCGGAGATGCCAGAGGTAGTAGAAGGTGTTTCCGCCCGACAGGTAGACGACATCGCTCGAGTGGATGAAGGCGATCGCCTCACGGCGGCCGCTGCCCGCCGCCTCGGCGAGGCGCGGGTCGTCGGCTGCGATGCAATGGAATTCCGTTCCGCCGAAGGCGCGATAGCGGCGCTCGAAGCGGCGGAAGAAGCCCGG
>DRKE01000237.1 GCA_011051925.1 Deltaproteobacteria bacterium | reverse complement strand
GCCGAACCGACGACCACGACGTCTCCGACGACCACGGGCGGGGACGTCACCTGGTATTCGCCCTTCCAGGCCTGTGGACCCGCCGCGGCATCCAGATCGACCCCACCGCCCGAGCCGAAACCGGCGCAGGGCCGGCCGCTCTCCGCATCCAGTGCGATGAGGCGCGCATCATTCGTCGCCGAAAAGATCGTCCGGCGACAATCCGCGCCCGGTCGTGCCAGATCGTCGAGCCAGGCCGTCACGCCACGGCAGACGAGCTGATTCGCGTAGTTGCCCGACCGGTCGATCCCTGGATCGTGGACCCAGCGTTCTTGACCGGTCACGGGATCGAGCGCGATGACGCGGTTCATCGGGGTACAGAAGAAGAGCGTCCCGTCGACGAGGATCGGCGTGTTCTCGAAGGCCGTCCCACTCGGAACGTCGGCGCTTCCGGCAGAAACGTCACCATGGTGATGGGTCCAGGCGTGCCGGAGCGACCGGACGTTGTCCCTGCGGATGATGCTGGCCTCGACGTAGCGCTGGCCCCCTTCGTCTCCGCCATAGGCCCCCCACTCCGTGATCGCACGAACGGCCCGATCCGGTACGGGAAGCGATTCGGGCGAACAGGCCATCAGGAACACTCCCGTAGCGCCCGGAATCACGATGCTCCGAAAGAGGAACGCGACGAGCCCTCCTCCATGTACTCGATCGTGCCCTCCCGGGGCTGGCCGGTTTCCGGCCGTCCGGCAGCTCCATCCCGGTGGAGTCCTGCTGCTCTCGACGGCGGGGCTCATCCTCGCTTCGATCACGGGTCGAGCAGCGATTTCAGGAGGGCCCGCGTCCGTGACCGGTCTTCGGGCGTCGGCGTGAACTCGGTGGGCGCGAAATCGGTCACCCCCGCTTCGGCGAGTTCTCCGATCCCTTCGCGAACCTGCTCCTCGGAGCCGATCAGGGCGACGTCTCCCGGCCCGCGAACGCCCTCGCGATCGAACATCGCGCGGTAGGAGGGCAGGTTTCCGTATTCGCCCAGCAGACTGGAAACGATTCCGCGAACCCGATCGGGTTCATCGGTGACGCAGACGGGCAGGGTCGCGATGATTCGCGGAGCCGGTCGACCGGCGGATTCCGCCGCCTCGAACAGGCGGGGTCGGATGTGCTCCCGCACGGTTCGTGGCCCGACCCAGGCGAGCGTCGTTCCCTGCGTCCGCGTCCCCGCCACCCTCAAGGCCTGGGGACCGAGAGCCGCGACGACGACGGGACAGGGATCCTCCGGCGCCCGGAACAGCTCCGCCTGACAGGCGAGCATCTCGCCCTCGAAGTCGACCTTGCCCTCGGTCAAGAGCGGCATCAGGATCGACAGGTACTCCCGGAGGTGTCGAATCGGCTTGTCGAAGGGAATCCCGAGCTTCGCCATCATCGCCTGGTGCGAGAGTCCGATTCCCAGCGTCAGCCGCGGCCCGATCGCCGAACGGACGGTGAGAACCTGACCGGCGAGCGTCAGGGGATGCCGCGGAAAGGTCGGCACGATCGCGGTCCCGAGCTCGATCTTCCCGACCCGCTGGCCCACGACGGACAGGACCGTCAGCGCGTCGAATCCCCCCGTCGGATGCTCCGCCAGCCAATAGCTCGAGAAGCCGTCCTCGGCCGCCTGCCTGGCGTCCTCGACGACGGCGTCGACCGACGCCTTCTGCACGAGCCCGGTCCCATTGATCCCGATACGCATTGCGACCGACCTCCTGTCGAGCCGACCCGCCGACCCGGCTCCATCCCTTCCAGCCCCATCCGACGCGAACGGGGCGATCCGGTAGGATCTACGGTAGTGCATTCGCGGGCAGTCTCGTTTCCCGCGTACGACATCGTTCCGGGCCTGATCGAACCCGTCATGCCTGCCGGCAGTGGCTTCCATCCGCCCCCGGGGTCCCGCCATGCCGCCCAGGACACGCATTCGGAACACACGGATCCCGGGACCGCTTCAAGGAGGGGAACGTGAATCTCGATCCGGATGAGGAACTCGGCCTGATCGTCGAGACGGCCCGACGCTTCGCCGAACAAGAGATGCTTCCCCGCATGCGCGAAGCCGAGCGGAATCGCCAGGTCGCACCCGAGGTGCGACGGGCCTTCGACGAGACGGGCCTCGCGGACCTCGAACTTCCCGAAGGCGTCGGTGGGGCGGCACTCGGCAGCGTGGCCCGTGTCCTCGTGAATGAAGAGCTCGGCGCCGCGGACCCGGGAGCGGCCCTGGCGCTCGATCGGATCGGCCCGGCCCTCTATCCGTTCCTCGAGATGGCAATCGACCCCGTCGGATCGCTCTCGACGATCAGGGGAAACGGCGAGCGGATCCTGCTCGTCACGGAATCCGATGGCGCACGGATCGTCCGGAACGACGTCGTCCGGGGAACCGTGCCCTGGGTTCCCGCCGACCGGGCCGATGCGATCGTCGTCCTCACGCGCGAAGGGGCCGGTCTCGTCAGACAGGGCTTTTCGATCGATCCCGTTCGGGGTGCCGGACTGCGTGCAGCCGGCGCGGGGACCCTGCGTTTCGACGAAGCCCCCCTGCTCGACTCCGCGTTCCGGAATGCCCGCGAAGCGGCCGATCGGGCGCTGGCCCGCGCGCGGCTTCATGTCGCCTCCCTCCTGCTCGGCGTGATGCGTGCCGCCTGTGACTTTTCGCGCGACTACGCGCAGGAACGTCAGGCCTTCGGTCGGCCGATCGCTCATCATCAGGCACTCGCGTTCCTGATCACCGACATGCAGATGGCGCTCGACGGTGCCCGTCTCCTCGTTCACGAGGCCGCCTGGAGACTCGATGCGGGACTCCCGGCGACGGCCGCGGCGGCCTCGGCCCATGCCGAATGCGTCGACGCCTCGCGCTCGATCGGCCCGAATGCCGTCCAGATTCTCGGTGGTCATGGATTCATGGCCGACTATCCGGTCGAGAAGCACATGCGCGAAGCCCGCGCCCTGGGCCTTCTCCTGGGGGGATTCGACGCCGCGGTCGAAGCGGCAGGCCGGTCCTTCTGCGAGACGGAACATCCCCTCGAGATCGGTCTCGGAGGCGCGCTCTGATGGATTTCAACCTGGACGAGGAAACGCGATCCGCGCTCGAGGCGTTGCGGAAATGGGGACGGGAGGTCGTTCGACCCGTCGGCCTGGAAGCCGATCGTCTGTCCCGGCCGATCCCCGTCGATGATCCCTACTTCGAGCGCTGTCTCTTGCGAGGCGACGGTCGGACTCGCTGGCAACCGCACGCAGACGCCCGGAGCACGCGGTCCCGCTCGGTCCTGACCCAGCTGCTGCTCGCAGAGGAATTCGCCTATTGGGATCGAGGCGTCATGATCGCGAACCCGGGCCCTGGACTCCCGGAAGCCAGCGTGATCGCCCTGGGGACGGAGGAACAGAAGGAGCGATTCCTCGGGCCCTTCGTCGAACCGGACCGCCCACGCTGGGCATGCTTCGCCATGACCGAGCCGGGAGCGGGTTCGGATGCGGCAGCGATCCAGACCCGGGCCACGAAGGACGGGGATGGCTGGATCCTGAACGGAGCGAAATGCTTCATCGGGTCGGCCTCCCGTTCGGACTGGATCCTGGTCCAGGCGACGCTCGATCCGTCCAAGGGACGCGCGGCGCAGCGCGCCTTCTTCGTCGAACAGGGAACGGAGGGGCTCGGGCCGTTCAAGATCGAGAAGAAGATGGGCTTGAAGGCCTACGAGTCCTCGTCGTTCTCCCTCGAGAACGTACGCGTCCCCGCCAGCCATCTTCTGGGCGGGGAGACCCGCCGCGAACGAAGCGCGGGATTCAAGGCCGCGATGTCGACCTTCAACGCGGGACGACCGGTCATCGCCGCCAACGCAGTCGGGATCGGTCGAGCTGCCCTCGACGAAGCGATCCGTTTCGCGCGGGAGCAGGACCTCCTCGGCGATCCCCGGGTTCGCGACCGGATCGAAGCGATGACCCGGAAGATCCGCATGGCCCGTCTCGTCTGCCTGCGCGCCGGCCAGCTCGCCGACGAACGTCGACCGAACATCGTCGAGGCATCGATGTCCAAGGCCCTGGCCGCACAGGTCGCGCAAGAGGCTGCTTCCCAGGCGCTCGAGCTGCTCGGTTCGACCGGGGGGCGCGGGGACCATCTGATCGAGAAGCTCTACCGGGACGCCAAGGCGATGGACATCGTCGAGGGAACCGGTCAGATCCAGCGGATGATCATCGCGAGACAGCTCGTTTCGCTGCCCCGCTGATCCGGTGTCCCGTCCGGACGAGAGCCGCATCCGGCGACGCGGGATCTTCGAAGCGATCGCGAGGGAAGGTCCGAAGACCGGAAAAGGAGGATCATGTCGAACGAATCCGAGGCCACCGGGGATCTGTCCTGTGAAATCGATCGAGACTTCATCGCCACCCTGGAGATCCGGCGGCCACCGGCCAATTTCTTCGATCATGCGCTGATCCGCCAGCTCGCGGATACGCTGGAGCGTCTCGATTCGGACGACCGCTGTCGCGTGGCCATCCTCTGCTCCGAGGGGAAGCATTTCTGCGCCGGGGCGGACTTCGGCGGTGAAGGAACACGAACGACGGAAAAAGGAGCCTCGGCCGGCGAGCGGCCGGCCGAGGGCCATCTCTACGACGAGGCCGTCCGCCTCTTCGCGACGAAGACGCCCGTCGTCGCGGCGGTCCAGGGGGCTGCGATCGGCGGTGGACTCGGGCTCGCCCTCTTCGCCGACTTCCGCGTCGCGACCCCCGAGAGTCGATTCAGTGCGAACTTCGCCCGGCTGGGATTCCACCAGGGATTCGGCCTGAGCGTGACGCTACCAGATGTGGTGGGCATCCAGGCAACGATGGATCTGCTCTATACCGGTCGCAGGGTTCCCGGCGAAGAGGCGTTCGCGATGGGTCTCTGCGACCGTCTCGTTCCCGCCGATCGGCTACGGCAGGAAGCCCGGGCCTGGGCCGTCGAGATCGCCACTTCGGCCCCCCTCGCGATCCGCTCGATTCGCGAAACCCTGCGCGGTGATCTGGCCGAACGGATTCGCGTCGCGACCGATCACGAAAAGATCGAACAGGAACGGCTCCAGGCGACCGACGATTTCCGCGAGGGCGTCCGCGCCATGGGTGAAAGACGGAGGCCCGAATTCAAGGGCCGCTGATTCAATCGGTCGGAAGAGAGGAAAACGAGATGGGGTCCGGCGCCTGGGGCAGCTTCTTCCAGAAATCGGGATCATGGCCGTAGAAGAGCCGCACTCCCTCCCGGCCGATCGAAGCGATCCGCTCGAGGGAGGCGAGCATCTGTTCGCGATCATGAACGGTCGGCGGCAACTGCATCCGGGTCAACGTCTGTTCCAGATAGCAGGCATCCCCACAGAGAAGGACCTCGCCGTCCGCCAGCCGCACCCGAAGCGACTGATGACCCGGCGTGTGGCCCGGAGTCGGAATGCAGACGATGCTTCCATCGCCGAAGAGATCGTGCTCCCCGTCCACGAGTTGCAGGTCGTGACCGAGATCGTAGTCCCTCGGATCATAGGTATTCCGAACTCGTAGATCCGGGTCCTGGCCGGCCTCCCATTCCCGACGCTGGATCACCAGCCGGGCATTCGGAATCCCGACGTTTCCGCCCGTATGATCGAAATGGAGATGGGAATTCACGAGGAAGTCGACCCGTCCCGGATCGATCTCCAGCGATTCCAGTCGCGCCGCGGCATCTTCCCCCGGACTGAAATCCGGCACGAAGAGTCGTGCGATCCCGCCCAGCCTGGCCTCCGGGTCCCGCTGGACATCCGGGTGCAGCCCCGTATCGAAGAGGACGCGCCCCTTCGGATGCTCGATCAGGTAGGCGGGAACCGGAACACGAACGGAGCCGGACGCCCCTTCCAGGAAGAGGCCACGGTCAGCCGTCAGGAAGCCGCAGGAAAACGCGCGAAGTCGGAGGCCCATGCTGCCATCCTAGCGCGATCGCCCGTTCGCCTCCCCTGGATCCGCCCGCGAAAGAGTGCGTCGCGCCGGAGTCGGCCGAGTGGATCGGCAACGCTGGGCTATGTTCCGGAAACGGAGAAACCCGACCTTGACCATGGACACCCCGATACGACCCCGTCCAGCCGGTGGATTCGCCCGGGGATTCGGGATCGGATTCGCACTGCTGATCCTCGGTTCTGGCACCGGATGCGTCGGCCATGCCTCCGACGCGATCAAGCTCGACCGCACGAGAGAGGGAAGGAGCCCCATGACCCCATCACCGAATCGACCGATCGTCGCGGAGGGCCTCGGGCGCCTTCCCCAATTCGCCCATGCCACGGTCGCGGGAGACCTGATCTTCGTTTCGGGCACCCTGGGGACCGTCGGCGAGGGCTTCGAACTCGCTCCGGGCGGAACGGGGCCCGAGACGGCGCAGGCCCTGCGAAACATCGAGACGATCCTGAAAGCCGCCGGGGCGGGCCTCGAAGATGTCGTGAAGGTCAGCGTCTATCTGACCGACATGAGCACGTTCCAGGAGATGAACGAAGCCTATGGCAGGTTCTTTCCGGAACCGCCGCCTGCGCGGATCACCGTCGGCGGTGCCGAGCTGGCCCTGGGCGCTGCCGTCGAGATCGAGTGCATCGCGCGACACGTTCCCTGAAACGCGTCCCGGAGAGCGGTGGCTGGTGGATCCGACCGGACGCCGACATCGCCACGGCCGCGACTCGAGCCTCGTGGATCGACGGCGTCGAATCGACCTTCGGCCGCTATCCGCCCGCGACCCGGCCGAACAGCCTCATGAAATTCCCGCCCATCACGAGTCCCACCTCGCTTTCGTCGAGCCCCCGATCACGCAGGCTCACCGCCAGACGGGGCATCGCTCGATAGTTGTCGAGGACGGGCTGATAGTTGGCGTCCATGTCGGTCCCGATCGAAACGTGATCGACGCCGAGCAGATCGATCATGCGCAGGATTTCGTCCACATAGTCGTCGAAGCTCGTCAGCGCCATGCCCGAGGGCCAGGCGCCGACGATCCCCCCGGATTCCGTCACGGCCAACGCATGCTCTTCCGTGAGCAGGCGGGGATGCGAATCCGAACCCCGCGCGAGATGGCTGTGGGAGATCATCACCGGATCCCCGGAGCGGTCGAGGACATCCCGCGTCACGGCCCAGGTGGCATGCGCGAGGTCGATGACCATGCCGAGGCGATTCATCTCCCCGACCACTTCGGCACCGAAGTCGGTCAGGCCGTCATGCCGCGGTGTTTCCGTCTGGATATCGCCGAGTTCGTTCACGCGATAGTGGACGAGCGTGATCGATCGGACGCCCCGCTTCCAGACCTCCTCGACCCTCGCCAGCCGACCCTCGAGGAAATCCCCTCCTTCACACGTGAGCAGCATCCCGGGAATCCCCTCGTCGAGAAGGGAAGCGACCTCCTCGGGAGAGCGCACGAGACGGAGCTTCCCGCCGTCGGCCAGATCCAGCAGGGCTGCGAGCTGGCGTTCGTGATCGGACCACGCCTCTCCCGGCTCGAACTCCCGACCGGCGACGATGCCGGCCTCGCCCACGGAAAGCACCCGGAGATCCGCGACGGTGCTGAAGCTCGCGAGCGCGACACCGCCCACGCGAAGATCCTCGATCGCCCGATCCGTATCATCCGGGCCGAGAAGCGCTCGAAGCGCGTCGTCTTCGGGGATGCCACGCAGGAAACAGCGTCCCGGATGCGCATGGACATCGACCCAGGGTCCGGCGGGCGCTGCAGGACGGGCGATCGGCGCGGATCCCGAGGCGGCCTCCGCACCATCGCCCGTGATCGGCGCACGGGGCCTCGGTCCGAGGAGCGAAAAACAATCACACACTGCGCAGTCCTCCTCGCCGGCGACCGGCTTCGGCTCCGGCCTCTTCGGCGGCCACCTGATCCGCAGCCCGCTGGAGGACGGGAAGCAGTTCCTCCAGCCGCGCCCGATCATGCGGGTCCAGCCGCTCCAGGAAGCGCTCCTCGAAATCGAGCGCGCGCGGAACGATCCGTCGATAGACCCGTCGTCCGCTCGGCGTGAGGCGCAGACGACGACGACGACCATCGGCCGGATCGACGACCTGCGATACGCGGCCTGCCCTGACCAGGCCCGCGACCGCACGGCTGACCGCCACCTTGTCCATGGCCGTGCGTTCGACCACTTCGCCCGGCGTCAGGCCACTCTCTCGCCCGAGAACCGCCATCACGCGCCATTGGGGAACGCTGAGACCGAATTCCTCGGCATAGCGGGCCGCCAGGGCCCGACTGAGGATGTTCGCGAGAATCGAGATCCGGTAGGGCAGGAATGCCTGCAACTCGAGCTCGGCGGTCGCCTGCTTCTTCGACTTCAAGCCCGGGTCTCCGTTCCCGGGGCGTCCGTCCGCGGGGGATCGGCGACGGATGCCACGACCTGCTGCTCGATCGCTCCGAAGATCGAGTTCCCATCCGCGTCGAGCATCTCGATCCGGATCGTCTCGCCGACACGCAGGAAGGGCGTCTTCACCTCGCCCTCGTCGAGAATCTCGAGCATGCGCTTTTCCGCGATACAACAGCCGCCGGTCGACCGATCCCGGTTGGAGACCGTGCCCGAACCGAGAATCGTTCCCGCGGACAGCGGCCGGGTCGCGGCCGCATGGGCGATCAGCGTGGGGAAGTCGAAGGTCATGTCGACCCCCGCATCCGGCGCCCCGAAGAACTCTCCATTTCGATGGACACGCAGGGGAAGATGCACTTTTCCGTCCCGCCAGGCATCCCCCAGTTCGTCCGGCGTGACGGCGACCGGCGCGAAGGCCGTGGGCGGCTTCGAATGCAGGAAGCCGAATCCCTTCCCGAGTTCGTCGGGGATCAGACCGCGGAGGGACACGTCGTTCACGAGTGTGATCAATCGGATCGCCTCCGAACACTGCTCCGGCCCCGCCCCTCGAGGCACATCGCCGAGAATCACGGCGACCTCCGCCTCGAAATCGAGTCCCCAGTCCTCGGGCACCGCGGCCAGATCGTCCCGGGCCCCGAGCATCACGTCCGATCCACCCTGGTACATCAGCGGATCGGTCCAGAATCGCTCCGGCATTTCTGCCCCGCGCGCCTTGCGGACGAGTTCCACGTGGTTGACGTACGCACTCCCATCCAACCATTGGTAGGCACGCGGCAGCGGCGCCGCCAGGGCGTCGAACTCGAGGGGGCGGGTCCCCCGGGCCAGACCGTTTCGCAGCCGCTGATCCACCTCGCGAAGAGCGGGCGCGAGCTTCTCCCAGTCATCGAGTACCGCCTGGAGCGTCATCGCGACCTCTGGAACCGACCGTGCGATCGAAAGCCCGGGATCGACGACCATCAATTCACCGTCCCGGCCCATGCGTCTCGTCGCCAGCTTCATGATGTCCTCCAGGAATCGACATAGTCGGGATTCTCGATCCCGGGCGCGGCTTCTCCGATTTCGAGGGGCTTTCGCGTATCCAGCATCACGGCCACTTCGTCCGTGTGGCTGCGACTCGCCTTCATCGCCGTCGCCAGGGCCTTCGGATGGGGGCCGTGCGGAAATCCCGATGGATGGAAGGTGATGGCACCGGCAGCGATGTCGTCCCGACTCATGAAGTCGCCCGCGTGGTAGAAAAGCACTTCGTCATAGTCGTCGTTCGAATGGTAGAAAGGCAGCTTGAGGGCCCCCGGATCCTGTTCGAGCGGCCGGGGACAGAACGTGCAGACGACGAAGCCGTCCGCGACGACGGTCGTGTGTGCCGAGGGAGGGAGATGGTAGCGGTCGGCGCTGACCGGACGGATGTCCCGCCAGTTGAGACGCACCGGCGCGAGATCGCCCTTCCAGCCGACCGCGTCGAGAGGATTCCAGGGATAGGTCAGGCGGGAGATCGCCCCCTGGCGCTTGATGTCGACGGTCCATTCGCACTCGTCCTGTTGCGCGCGAAAGGCCTCGTCGATCCCGGGAACGTCGAGCACGGCGGGATCGAAGAGCGCATGGGCCCCGAGCAACCCCCGATCCGCCAGGCTGAACCGGCTGCCGGTCGCTTCGATCATCAACAATTCGACCGGACTGGCGACCTCGAGGCGCCACATGGTGCCGCGGGGCAGGATCAGATAGTCCCCCTCGCGCAGGGTCAGATGCCCGTAGTCGCAATAGAGCTCGGCCTGTCCCGAATGCACGAAAAGCAGCTCGTCTCCATCGGCATTCCGGGCCAGCGACGTCATCGAGTTCCTCGGACGCCAGAAGCGATAGCGGACCTGGTCGTTGAAGAAGAGCTCCCTCGCCCGCCATGGCGAGTCGGCCGACGCGTCGAGTCGGCGCGTATCGTAGGCGTGGGGCCGAAGAGGCCCCTCGAAATCCGTCCATCCCGTCGGTGCGTGCCGATGATAGAAGTGGGCGGCCGGACCGAAGAAGCCCTCCCGTCCGGTCTCGCGTTCGAAGGTTCCTTCCGGCAGGTCCGCATGGGCCTGTCGCGACACGCATCCCTCGCTTCTCGAGAACGGGATGCCGGGCCTCATGATCCGCTCCCGGCGCGGACCCGGAATCCGCGGCCGCCACGACGACGCCCCATCAGAGTGTCCCCCGATCGATCTGGTCCTGCTCCATCGACTCGAAGAGGGCCTGGAAGTTCCCCTCGCCGAAGCCCTCGTTTCCCTGGCGCTCGATCAATTCGAAGAAGATCGGGCCGATCATGTTCTCCGTGAAGATCTGGAGCAGGATGCCCTGCCCCGCTTCGGGCGCACCGTCGATCAGGATCGCGTTCTTCCGCAGTCGTTCCAGGTCCTGACCATGCCCCGGAACCCGGGCGTCGACGGCGTCGTAGTAGGCATCCGGCGTCTCGAGAAAGCGGATCCCGCGTTCCTTCATCACCTCGACACTGGCGTGGATATCCGCTGTCGAAAGGGCAATGTGCTGGATGCCCTCTCCGTGATAGGCCGAGAGGTATTCCTCGATCTGCGATTTCTCGTCGGAGGACTCGTTGATCGGAATCCGGATCTTGCCACAGGGACTGGTCATGGCCTTGCTTCGAAGACCCGTCAGTTTCCCCTCGATATCGAAATACCGGATCTCGCGAAAATTGAAGAGCCGCTCGTAGAAATCGGCCCATTCCTTCATCCGCCCGCGATGGACGTTGTGCGTGAGGTGGTCGATCTCCAACAGGCCCGTCGGCGGTGCAGGCTGATCGCGCTCGACCTGACGAAAGTCGACGTCATAGATCGTCCCGGCGTCACCGTAGCGATCCACGAAGTAGAGCAGGCTGTCCCCGATCCCCTTGATGGCGGGAATCGCGAGTTCCATCGGGCCGGGGTTGGACGGGACGCCCCAGGCGCCGAGTTCGAGTGCACGCGCATAGGCTTTCGCGGCATCCCGCACCCGGATCCCCAGGGCGCAGACACTCGGTCCGTGCACCCTCGCAAAGGCCTGACCGAAACTGTCCGGCTCGGCGTTGATGATGAAATGGGCATCGCCCTGTCGATAGAGTCGAACGTCCTTGGAACGATGCTGCGCGACCCGCTCGAAACCCAACCGCTCGAAGAGCGCGCCCAGGGCGTCCGGATCGGGCGCCGCGTACTCGACGAATTCGAAGCCATCCGTCCCCATCGGGTTTTCCCATGGATCCGCCACTTGCCACCTCCTGACCGGGCACAGTATAGTTACATATGAAACCATTTCAAGCCCGAACGGCAACGTCGGTCGCGCCGACCCCGGGCGCTGATCCGGGCGGGCCGGACGGACGATCGACAGCGGACGCCGAACGCGTCGAATGGCGATCGACGAAGGCGAGGGAAACGAGGGGACCGGAAGCCATGACGCTGAAGCTCTACTCCTACCCCCGTTCCTCGGCGTCGTACCGGGTCCGCATCGCGCTCCACCACAAGGGGCTGCCCTTCGAGATCGAGCCGATCGACCTGCTGGCCGGCGACCAGAAGAAGCGGGAGTTCCTCGAACTGAATCCACAGGGGGTCCTTCCGACCCTCGTCGACGGTCCGGTCGTGATCTCCCAATCCCTGGCGGCGATCGAGTATCTGGAAGAACGGCATCCCCGGCCCCCTCTGCTTCCGGAACGAGCGAGCGATCGGGCACGGGTCCGGCAGCTCGCGCTGGTCGTCGCGTGCGAGATCCATCCCCTCCAGAATCTCGGAGTCCTGCGTGACCTCGAAGAGGAACTCGGCGTTGCGGAACCGGAGCGCCGAGCCTGGGCACGCGGGGTCATCGAACGCGGCCTGCAGGCCCTCGAGCAACTCGTCGCGCGGGGGCCCGGCGGGACCTTCTGTCACGGATCCGAACCGACCCTGGCCGACCTCTGTCTCGTTCCGCAGCTCTTCAACGCACGCCGCTTCGAATGCGATCTCCGCCATGTCCCCCGCCTGCTCGAAATCGAGGAAAGCTGCCAACACCTCGAAGCCTTCCGGAACGCCGCCCCCGAGAACTGAATCCGCGCGGCCCATACCCCCACGAATCAGATATGCTCCTTCTCTCGATCGCCGCATCCGCGAGGAGACGAGATGAGTACAGGCCTGTCCTTCGACCCCGGAATGTCCGCGCTCCTGGAAGCCCAGTACACACGCCCCGCGATGGTGCTCCGACGCGCGCGAGCCCTCGAGCTCGCCGACCCCAAGCTCGGCGAGGACGTGCTCGACGTCGGATGCGGTCCCGGGTTCCTGACGGCGGACCTGTCGGCCGGAGTCGGAGAGAACGGCTCGGTCCTCGGCATCGATCAGAGCGAATCGATGCTCGAACTGGCCCGGAAACGATGCGACGGGTATCCCCAGACCCGCATCGAAGGAGGTGATGCCGCCGCGATCGGAGGCGAGGATGCCCGTTTCGATCTCGTCGTATCGACCCAGGTCCTCGAGTATGTCGCCGACATCGACCGCGCACTGGGCGAGATCGCGCGGGTCCTGCGCCCGGGCGGACGCACGCTCCTGCTCGCGACGGATTGGCGCTCCGTCGCCTGGTACTCGAGCGATGAGAGCCGGATGGACCGGATGCTCCGGGCCTGGGAAGAACACCTCGCCCATCCGACCCTGCCCCGGACCCTCGGCAAGCGCCTCGAGAACGTCGGACTCGAAGTGACGCGGATCGACCGCCACTCGATTCTCGAAGGCGCCGACGACCGGACCGGCTATTCCGCGATGCTCATCGGATCGATCGCGGGCTTCGCCATCGGACGTCAGGGCATCACCGAAGAAGAAGCCCGGGCATGGGCCGCCGAGCAGGAAGCCCTTCGCGCGGATCGCGCCTTCCATTTTTCGATCGGCCAGTACTACTTCAGTGCCGTCCGTCCCGGGTCCGCGAGATGACGCGGGCGCGCGCGAGGGCGGGAAGGGCAGCGCTCGGAATCCTCGGGGCGGGCCTGCTCCTGGTCGGCCCGACGGGCTCCGCCTGCCACCACACGACCCTTCCGACCGCCGCCTCCTCGCGGACCCGGACGACGACACCCATCGGAGTCATCGAACCCCCGGAACGTTTCGGCCTGGGCCGCATCCCGAGTGAGGAAGAGATCACGGCCTGGGATCTGGACATCCGGCCGGATGGTCAAGGACTCCCGGACGGCTCCGGATCGGTCGAGGAGGGGCGCCGCCTCTACGCCTCCCGATGCGCCCGCTGTCACGGAACCGAGGGCGAAGGGGGGCCCTTCGATGCGCTCGTCGGCCATCTGCCCGACGGGGCGTTCCCCTTTGCGCTCGATCCCCGGGCCCGGCGGACGATCGGGACCTACTGGCCCTGGGCGACGACGATCTTCGACTACACACGACGCGCGATGCCGCTGGATCGGCCCGGTTCTCTCGACGACGACGAGGTCTACGCGCTGACGGCCTATCTTCTCCATCGAAACGGCCTGCTCCCGGCGGATGCCACGCTGGACCGCGATCGCCTGCCCCGGATCGTGATGCCCGCTCGGGACCGTTTCGTTCCCGATGATCGGAAGGGAGGTCCCGAGTTCCGATGAAGATCCCCCACGACCCTCGAAAACACGACCCTCGAAGGACGCGAAGCGGGATCCGGCCCCCGGCTTCAAAGGGAACGACGCAGGAGGCGCTTCGGTCTCCACGAGCCGGTTCGGGGGCGGGCAGCGAATGGACCCGACGTCGAATGCTCCTCGCGCTCGGCGGCGCGAGCGGAGCGGCACTGGCGGGCGGCTCCTCCACGCGGTCGGGCGCGGAACCGCTCGCGATCCCCGACCCCGAGGATCCGACGAAGGTCCCCGGTGCCGATCCCTCACCCCTGGGCGAACGCTCGCCCTTCGAACGCCTCGAACGCACGACGGCATTCGGCCGGATCTCGGGCACCCCGCTCCAGGACCTTCACGGGACCCTCACCCCCTCGGATCTCCATTTCGAGCGGCATCATGCGGGCGTTCCCGCGATCGACCCCCATCGCCACGAACTCCTCATCCACGGCCTCGTCGAGCGTCCACTGAAATTCTCGATCGCGGACCTGCTGCGCTTTCCCGCCGTCACGCGAATCTGCTTCCTCGAATGTTCCGGCAACCTGCGGATCGACGCGAGCGAGGAGATCACGCCCCAGGACCTGTGCGGACTGACGAGCCAGAGCGAATGGACGGGCGTCGCGCTCTCGACCCTGCTTCGCGAAGCCGGCCTGCGCCCGAGCGCGAAATGGCTGCTGGCCGAAGGCCGCGATGCGGCCCTGCTTTCGCGATCGATCCCGATCGAGAAGGCCCTCGACGATGCGATCGTCGCCTACGCCCAGAACGGCGAGGCGCTCCGCCCCGCCCAGGGCTATCCGATCCGGCTCCTGCTTCCCGGCTGGGAGGGCAACACGAACGTGAAATGGCTGCGCCGGATCGAGGTCGGGGACCAGCCCTTCATGACGCGCGAAGAGACTTCGAAGTACACGGAGCCACTCCGGGACGGAAGGGTCCGCATGTTCAGCTTCACGATGGACGCGCGCTCGATCATCACGACACCGACCTGGCCAACGCGGCTCGAGCGCGGATGGCACGAGATCCGTGGCCTCGCCTGGAGTGGTCGCGGCCGGATCGTGCGGGTCGAAGTCAGCGTCGATGGAGGCCGGACCTGGCAGGATGCGCGGCTCGCCGGCCCGGTCCTGCCGAAGGCCCACACGCGCTTCGGGCTTCCGTGGAAATGGCAGGGCGGAGGGGCCGAACTCTCGAGTCGCGCGACCGACGAGACCGGCTACGTCCAACCGACGAAACGCGTCCTGATCGATACCCGGGGCCCCGGAGCCATCCCCTACCATCTCAACCACATCGTCTCGTGGATCGTCGAAACGGACGGACGCGTCGTCTACAAGGCCGAGCCCTGGGGCTGAACGTGCCACGGCCGGACACGAAAGGCCGCAATCATGATCCACATCGAAGCCATCGACCATGTCGTCCTGCGCGTGAGCGATCCGGAAGAGACGATCCGATTCTATCGGGACGTGCTCGGCTGCCCGGTCGAACGCACCCTCCCGCCCGAGATCGGTCTGATCCAGCTTCGAGCGGGCAACGCGCTGATCGACCTCGTTCCGATCGACGGGGCGATCGGACGATCCGGGGGCGCGGCGCCCGGATCCGAGGGCCGCAACATGGACCATTTCTGCGTTCGCCTGAAAACGTTCGACGAGGCGCAGGTCCGGGCGCACCTGGCGTCGTTCGGGATCTCGGCACCTCCGGCCGAAATCCGCTACGGCGCCGAAGGAAACGGGCCTTCGATCTACATTCGCGATCCCAGCGGGAATACCGTCGAGCTCAAGGGACCACGAGGGGAGGATTCGCCGTGAAGGTCGGCCTGCTCCAGTTCTTCGGCTGGCGAGATCGGAACGTTCCCCTCGAAGACGTCTACGCCCGGGCGCTGGAGCGGATCGAAGTCATGGATGAAACGGGCTATGACGCCGTCTGGCTGGCGGAGCACCATTTCAGTGGCTACAGCGTCTGCCCTTCCGTTCACGTGATGGGCACCCACGTCGCGGCTCGAACCCGCCGGCTTCGAATCGGGACGGCCGTCACCCTCGCCGCCTTCTACCATCCCCTCCGCATCGCGGAGGAAGTGGCGCTCCTCGACATTCTCTCGGAAGGGCGCGTCAACTGGGGCGCGGGCCGCGGGT
>DRKE01000236.1 GCA_011051925.1 Deltaproteobacteria bacterium | reverse complement strand
CCACGACACGCCTCCGCCGGGTCGTTTGGCGATGATCGTGCCCACGTTCACGCAGGCGTTTCCCGAGGTGATCGTCTGACGGATCTCGAAACGAATCGAATCCGGCTTGATGAAAGCCGCACAGAATCTCTCGATCTCCCGCTTGCCGATGCATCCCCTGCCCTCGGGATCCATCGGCGACGGGCCATAGGGGTCCTGGAGGATCGCGGTCTCGGCAAAGAGATCGAGCCAGCCATCCGCATCCCCTTCCATCGCGAGGCGCATGGATTCGATGCTGGCCCGGCGGGCGGGCGTACTGGGCGCTTGGATCACGAGGTCGATGGACATCCTGGGTTTCCCGGACAGAGCATACTCGATCTACACCCTTCGGATCACGTTCGACAGGCGCCGAGCCGCCTCCAACATGTCCCCGGGCGGTGTTGCGGTGAAACAGAGCCGGATCCATTCCGCATAGTCCGTGCCACACGATCCTCCGGGTGCCACGAGAACGCCCTCCGCGAAACAGTCCTCGAGCAATCCATCCAGGCCCCGATCGTCGAGTCGGGAAGCGACGTCGAGGAAAAGGAAGGTGCCCCCTTCGGGCGCAGGCAGCCCGAGGATCTCCGCAACCCGGGCACCGGTCTCGCGATATTCCGTTCGCGCGGCTTCGACCCAGGGTGCGCCCTCGTTCATCGCGACCAGCGCCGTATGTTGACCGACGATCGGTGCATGGTAGTAGATGTGGGTCCCGATCTTTCGCGCTTCGGAAACCACACGCTCCGGACCGGCCAGGTAGCCGACCCTCTGCCCGGCCATCGCATGGCTCTTCGAGAAGGAATAGACCGAGACCGTTCGTTCCGGCGCGAACCGCGCGATGGACACGTGTTCCCCCTCGTAGACATAGTCCTCGTAGACCTCGTCCGAGAAGATCCAGAGATTCGCGCGCCGCGCGAGATCGGCCAGCGCCTCCAACCAGGATCCCGGCAGCACGCGCCCGGTCGGATTCGAAGGCGTCGAAACGTAGAGGACACGGCTTCGACTCGAGAGCCTCGATTCGACGGCGCGAACCGCCTCCTCGAGCGTGGCCACGCGATCATGGAAAGGCACCTCGACCGGCCTGGCCCGAAAACCCTGGGCGATTCCCCGGATGAGGGGCCAGAAGGGCGCGAGGATGAGCATCTCGTCTCCCGGCGAAAGGACCGCGCCGGCGAGCGTCGCGAGTCCTCCGGTCGCGCCTGCCGTCACGAGGATCTCCTCGGACGCATGCTCGAGTCCGTTGCGGGCGCGAAGCTTCTCCACGATCCGATCGATCAGTTCCGGAAGACCCCGCGTGTTCCCGTAGGCGTGAAGCCGTGGGTGGTCCGCCGCGTGGATGTCCTCGGACCGCGCCCCGATGAAGGGATCGCGCCAGGTATCCCCGACATGCAGGGGAAAGAGGGGGCCGGGGTGTCCCACCAGTCGATCCGCGAAAGGCGAATAGATCGCGCCGGGCATCGAGCGGGTTTCGGATGCGATCGCGGGTTCGGATGACATCAGTTCCGGGATCTCGCGCGAATGAGTTCGCCGTAACCCTCGCGAAAGGTCGGGTAGCGGAAGACATAGCCGCTCTCGCGCAGACGCCGATTGCTGCAGCGCTTGCTGCCGGCGGATCGACGCGGCGCGTTTCCTGTCCGTCGTTCGTCGCCTGCCCCGCGACCGGATTCCTCGTCGTCGATTTCGAGGGGCGGCGGTGCACCCAGCTGATCGGCGAGCCACTCGTGCAGTTCGCCCTCTTCGGCCGCCTCGTCGTCGACACCCAGATAGAGTGGCTCGGGAGACGAATGGAAGAGCAGGTGCGCGAGAACCCCGGCCGCATCGTCCCGATGGATCCGGTTCGTGAAATGCGCGCTGGAACGCAGCAGGAGCTTTCCGTCCCGGGCCCGGTCGATCAGGCTTTCACGGCCCGGACCGTAGATCCCGCCGAACCGCACGATCACGGTCGACAGCCCGCTGGTCGCGAGCAACCGTTCGGAAGCGAGCAGGGTTTCGCCCCGGAAGGTCGTCGGATGGGTGGGCGAATCCTCGTCGATCCATTCCCCTCGTCTCTGGCCGTAGACCGACGTGCTCGACGCCATCACGAGCCGTCGGGGACGCTGTCCTTCGTCGGCCAGCCATTGGAGGAACCCGGCCAACCCGTCCAGGTAGGCCCTTCGATAGGCCTGTTCGGACCCGTCTACGGCACCGACGGCATAGACGGCACAATCGACCCGCTTCGGGGCCGGCCCGAGAGATCCAGGCTGCGCGACATCGCCCGCGATTCCCCGAATCCCGTCGGCGAGACCCGAAATATCACGACGGATCCCGAAGACCTCGTGCTGCTGGCCGACCAGCTGCCGAGCGAGCGCGTTTCCCACGTATCCACAGCCAGCGATCACGACCTGTGCCATTCAGCCAGCATGCCGCAGATGGCTATGCTCGCGCCATGCGCCGCCCGCAGATCGGAATCCCGCTCACCCTCGACGACCGTGGCCGTTGGCGCGAGGGGCGTTCGTACCAATACATCGATCGAAGCTACGCCGACGCGCTCGAACGCGCGGGGGCCCGGATCGTCCTGCTTCCGATCCAGACCGATCCCGGGCGACTCGTCGACGGACTCGACGGCCTCCTGATTCCGGGGGGCGACGACTTCCCGCCAGAGGCCGGATTGGCCGGAGCCGCGGTCGCCGACCTGGATCCCGTCCCACCCGATCAGCTCGCCTTCGACGAAGCCCTCTTCATGGCCGCCGCCCGTCGATCGATTCCCATCCTCGGAATCTGCTATGGAATGCAGCTGATGGCACGGGCGCGACAGGGGGCCCTCGATGTCCATCTGCCCAGCCAGCGCCCTCATGCAAGCCCCCACAAACGACCGGCCCGAGACCGCCATCCCATCACGATCGAACCGGACAGCCAGCTGGCGCGAATCATCGGAAGCGAGACGACGCGAGTGAACAGCCTTCATCAACAAGCGGTTTCTCGTGTCGGCCCCGGTCATCGGGTGGTCGCGAGAAGCCCGGACGGCGTCATCGAGGCCATCGAGGCCCCGAGCCCGGACAGCCGTCGCTGGGAGATCGGCGTCCAATGGCATCCGGAGAAGATGGCCGAGGAGTCCAGCGAGCGGCTCTTCCGCGCCTTCGTCGAGGCCTGTCGCCCCGACAATGAGGGCGCGCCGTGATCCGCCAGGGCATACGCATACTCGGATCGCTGCTCTTCTGGGCCTTCATCGTCGTATCGTCGCTTCTCCTCTTTCCGATCGCCCTGTTGCTCTGGGCCGTGACCGTTCCCTTCGACAAGCGGCGTTGGATCCTCCACCGGTTCACCTCGCTCTGGGCTTCGCTCTATACCTGGCTGAATCCCGCATGGCCCGTCCGCGTTCTCGGCCGCGACCGGCTCCATGAATCGGGACCTGCCGTGCTCGTCGCCAACCATCTTTCGCTCCTCGACATCCTCGTCCTCTTCCGACTGCAGAGTCATTTCCGCTGGGTTTCGAAGGTCGAAAACTTCCGCGTGCCGTGTGTCGGTTGGAACATGACGCTCTGCGACTACATCCCGCTCCGCCGCGGTGACGCCGCGAGCATCCAGGCGATGATGCGCCACTGCGATCGGGTGATCCGGGAAGGCAATTCGATCATGATGTTCCCGGAAGGCACACGCTCGCCAACCGGCCGGATGCGCGCCTTCAAGCCCGGGGCCTTCCAGATCGCGTGGCGCAACCGCGTTCCGATCCAGCCGATCGTCATCCGGGGAACTTCGCAGGCCCTGCCCAAGCGCGGCTTCATCCTCCAGGGACGGCACCCGATCTCGATCGAGATCCTCGATCCCATTCCGGCGGAGGACGTCGCCGGAACCCCGCCCGAGGAGATGATGGAACGCGTCCGGACACTCATCGGTCAGGCTCTCGAACGGGATCCCACGCCCAGCTGATCACGCAGCCTTCGTCGAGCGAGCTTGCCGGATGCCGTCCGTGGCAGGTCGGCGATCTCGATGAACGCGTCGGGAACCTTGTAGCCCGCCATGCGCTCGCGACAGAACGCTTCGAACCCGGCCGGGTCGAACGACTTTCCCGGAAGCAGGACGACGAAGGCGATGGGGCGGGCACCGAAGACGGGATCGGGCCGACCGATGACCCCGCACTCCGCGACCGCCGGATGCCCGGCCAGCACCGACTCGATCTCGGCGGGATAGATGTTCTCGCCACCCGAGAGGATCAGATCCGCGCGACGATCGAGGACGCGCAGCCGCCCCCTCCGATCGAGCATCCCGATGTCTCCCGTCCTCAGCCAACGACCGACGAGCGTTCGCGCCGTCGCCTCGGGGTCCCCGAGATACCCCTTCATCACGATCGGTCCCGCCACTTCGATCCCCCCCTCGCGTCCCGGCGGAAGCGGGCGACCCCGGCCATCGACGATCCGGATCTCGACGCCGGGAAGCGGCTCGAGCCCGCCCCCGGAATCCACCCCATCGGCCGGGCCCGCGCCCGGCGGGCGGGTCGCGACCTGGGAAGCCGCCTCGGTCAAGCCGTAGGTGGGCGCGATCGGATAGCCGAGGGCCCGCGCCCGTGTCAGCAACGCCGAGGAAGCGGGACCCCCGCCGACCAGCACGAGGGAGAGGGCATCCGGCGCTCTTCTCGAACCGCGCGCTTCAAGTAGTCGCTCGAGCATCGTCGGCACGACACTGATTCGCGTTACGCCTTCGTCGTCGATCGCGGCCGCGACCTGCTTCGCGTCGAATCGCCGATGAAGCACGAAGGAGACACCATCGAGCGCACTCCGAACCAGGATCGAAAGCCCACCGACATGGAAGAGGGGCATGCAGAGAAGCCAGCGATCATGGGCCGAACGACCGAGCAATTCCGAAGAGGCCTCTGCACTCGCGATCAGGTTGTCGAGTCCGAGCTGAGCCGCCTTCGCCCGGCCGCTCGTGCCCGATGTCTGGAGGACCAGGGCAACCCACCGGGATCGGCGATCCCGACGAGCCCGGGCCAGGCTGGCTCGATCCTCGCCTTCGGGCGCTCGCCGCAACTCGAACGCGAAACCGGGTGCCCCCTCCGGTCCGGACTTCGACTCCGAGAAGACGACCAGACCATACGGAGCCGATTCCGAAAGTCGCATCGCCAGGGCGGGATCCATGCTCGCCTCGACAAAGAGAAAGCGCACCCCTGTTCGGATCATCGCATCCCGGAGCTCACGCTCCGACAGGCGGATGTTGAGCGGCAACATCGCCACGCCCGCCTCGAAGGCGGCATGGATGAGGAGGACCCCCGCGGCCGTCGGCGGTGCCAGAACCGCGATGAGATCTCCGGACTCGAGACCGCTCCGTCCAAGCTCGCGCGCCACGATCCGGACCGCCCGAACGAGCTGCCCGTACGCGATCGAGCCTCCATCGAAGACGAATGCTTCGCGATCCGGGGAATGGACGCGCACGCGATCGAGCCAGCCCCTTCCCGCACTCATGACGGCGTCCCGAAAATCCGGACGGGTCCCCAGCTCACGATCCGATCCCCGGCTTCCGGCGTCACCGCGGCGTCGGGCGCGGCCACGGTGGCGGCCTGCCACGGCGACGGCAGTCGGCAGCCCAGGCCGGGCACGGTCGCGACCTCGATCGAACCGGAGCGGGTTCGCGCCCCTTCGCCGAGATCGCCCGCCAGGAGCCCGGCCGTTCCCAGACCGTGGACCTCCTCGCGGGTCGCCGTCGCCGCCGCCAACGCAACGGCGACCGAACGACCGACGACTCCTTCGATCAGGTTCGACCAGACGATGCGGATCCCTTCTCCCCGCGCCCGCCGAACGAGTTCGAGAACGTCAAGGGGTCCGCCCAGGGCGGCCGGCTTCAGGATGAAGATCCGCGCCGCCCGGGTCTCGAGACAGGCTTGCCAGCCTCCTCGCAGAAGCGCTTCGTCCGCCGCCACGGGAATCACGTCCGCCTCGTCGAGCGCTTTCAGGCCCGACAGGTCGAAACGATGGACGGGCTGTTCGACGTAGTCGACGTCGAATGCCGCGAGTCGCGCCAGCGCGGATTCGGCTTCGTGCCGGGACCAGGCCTCGTTCGCGTCGAGCCGGATGCGGGCCGATGGACCGATCTCGGACCGCAGCGCCGCCACCCGCTCGAGATCCGCCCCGAGGCTCCGCCGGGTTCTCGAGATGCCCAGCTTCAGCTTGAAGACGGAGAAGCCCTGCACCCGCGCCTTTCGCGCGGCCCCCTCCACCTGTCGGGGATCTGCCCCCCCGACGAGCGCCTGGACCCGAAGCCGCGGCAGGGGTCCGCCGGACGCGCCCGATCGGTCCCGCAACCAGCTCGCCAGGGATCGCCCCGTTCGCTGGGCGGCGAGATCGCATAGCGCGGCTTGCATCGCCCCGATCGCGCAGGGCGTGGTCGCCGAAGGATGGCTGCCGGGCATCCTACGGACGACGCTCCGGAGAATCGACTCGAGGGAGCGGTCCTCGCACGCCTCACGATCGACGATCCCTTCCGCCATCCGTTCGAGCGCCCGCTGCGCACAGATCCCCTCTTCGGTCCCGAAAGCCGGAAGGGGCGTCGCCTCTCCCAGACCGACCCTTCCCGCCTCGTCCATCAAGGCGACGAGCCAGCCCTCGCGCCGCGTGATCGGACCATGGGCAGTCGCGAGTGGCTTCACCAGCGGCAGGGAAAAGGCGCGCAGCCCCGCGCATCGGATCCTCACGCGATGAGTCCCAGGGCGAGGAGAGCAGAGAAGAAGACACCGAGGCGAGCCGTCGCCGCCAACGCTCCGTTCAAGGCCGGGCCCGACGTCTCGGCCAGGACCCTGCGACCGATGGAAATCGCCATCGGCAGGGTCGCCCAGGGAAGCAGGACCCAGACCGACGCATCCCATCCGAGCCAGGCCACGAAGGTCACGCAATAGGCCCCGGCGACGAGAGCGACCCATTCGAGACGGGCACCGCGTCGGCCGGTTCGCACGGCCAACGTCCGCTTCCCCGCTCGTCGATCGGTTTCGATGTCCCGAAGATTGTTGACGACGAGAATCGCCGTGGCCAGGCTGCCGACCGGGATCGAGACGATCCAGGCCAACGAGGGCAGGGTCT
>DRKE01000235.1 GCA_011051925.1 Deltaproteobacteria bacterium | reverse complement strand
CGGGCGCTTCCCGGCGCGCCGGACCGGCGGATCGCGGGGATGCTTCCAGCGGACATGGGAGATCCCGAACTGCGGGAGATCCAGTCCGAGCAGTCGGTCGTCGTGGCCGGCCACGGGGCACTCGTCGTGAACAACGTCGCGAGGAACGCGCCGTGGTACCTGCCTTCGCGGGCACACAGCCTGTTGATCGGCTATCTCGGAAGCAACCCCCGCCATCAGCCCTTCGGCGTCCAGAAATTCGAATGGGATCCGAAGGCGAGACGGATGCGGAGGGCATGGGTGAATCGCGAAGTCAGCTCGCCGAGCTGTGTTCCGATCGCGAGCTATCCGAGCAACCGGGTCTATCTGATCGGGGCGCGCGGCAACCGCTGGACGCTCGAAGCGATCGACTGGACGACGGGCGAATCGGTATTCCATACGGAGATCGGGGGTCAACGCTACAACCCGTTGTTCTCGGGAACCGAGCTCGATGAGCGGGGAAACGTCCATTACGGGACACCCTGGGGCCGTGTGAGGCTGGTGCTCCATTGATCGGCCGATCGGGCCGGCGTATCGGCCGGGCGCGACGGATGGCGACGTCGAGAGGCCTCAGGTCGGCGTGTTGAGACGACGAAAGGAAGACGGAGAGAGTCATGGAACCCACCAACGGTCTCGAGCTGATCGATCCCAAGGCCTATGCGGAGGCGGGCGCTCCACACGACGTGTGGACGCGACTTCGACGCGAATCGCCGGTCCACCCCTGCTCGCCTCCGGGCTTCGAACCGTTCTGGGCCATCACGCGGCATGCGGACATCTGCGAGATCTCGAAGCGGCCGGACCGGTTCGTGAACGCTCCGGGCATCTTCCTGATGAGTGACGAGCAGAAGCAGCTCCGGGCGAGTGGCGAAGGAATCTCTGCGATGCGGACGATCATCGAGATGGACCCGCCCGAGCATCGCAGATACCGGAAGGTCGCGAGTCCACGTTTCACGCCCCGCGCCATCGACGCGCTCGAGGAGGTCGTTCGCGCGAGTGCGCGCCAACTCGTCGACAAGCTGGCTGGCGAGACGGGGGAAGGCGAATGCGACTTCGCCATCGATGTCGCCGCGGCGCACCCCCTGCGTGTCCTGTCGACGATTCTGGGGGTTCCCCGGGACCTCGAGCCGAAGATCCTGGAGCTGACCAACCAGCTTTTCGGGGCCGACGATCCCGATCTGCGTCGAGAGGGTGATGACCCGCAGAAAGTGGCGATGGAGCTCGGGCTCGAACTCTTCCAGCTCTTCACGGAGATCATCGAAGACCGCCGCGCGAACCCGCGTGACGATCTGGCGACCGTGCTCGCCAACGCGAAGATCGACGGTGAGCCGATGGGTCCGATGGAGACCGTGGGCTACTACCTCATCACGTTCACGGCAGGGCACGACACGACGAAGAACGCCCTGGTAGGCGGAATGCGCGCCTTTCTCGATCATCCGGACCAGCTCGAAAGGTTGAAGCGGGACCCGGGACTGTCGAAGAGCGCGGTCGAAGAGATCGTTCGTTGGACGACGCCCGTGAACTACATGAAGCGCACGGCGGCTCGTGATGTCGAGATTCGTGGCCGGAAGATCCGGGAGGGCGAGAATCTCGTGCTCTTCTACGCTTCCGCGAACCGCGACGAGGACGTCTTCGAGGATCCCTTCGCCTTTCGAATCGACCGGAAGCCGAATCCCCATCTCGGCTTCGGGATCGGTGAGCATTTCTGCATCGGATCCCATCTGGCGCGAAAATCACAGCTCGCGCTCTGGCAGGAACTCTCGTCGCGACTCGAATGGGTCGAGTCGGCAGGTCCGCCCGAGCACATCCATTCGAGCTTCGTGGTCGGGCTCAAGAGGCTGCCGATCCGGTACAGGCTCTTGCCGGCGGGCTGATCGGAAGGGCGTTCCGATCGACGGCCCTCCGGAACGGCGGTACGAGGCCGTCTGCATGGCATCCTCCGGGCGAAACGGGCGGCTGGACGTCCGGCGCGGGATCGCGGGCCATGCCGGCGGATCATTCCCGATCCGGAGGAAAGGCGATCGATATCGCCCTCGGGCGATAGAGGCCCGGTGTCTCGCGCAATCTCTCCAGGATGTCCTCCGTTTCGCTCTGGTCTCGCGCGAAGAGACTGCAGACATAGGTGATGACGAGCCGCCCGGCCGTCGAGAACTGGGGATGGGCCTTTCCCGCATAGCAGAAGAGGTGGGGATCAGCCGATCCGCCCGTCGTCCCGCGCAATTCCGGGATCTCCAGAAGGTTCTCGGGCTCGGACCAGGGGCCCGATGGCGAGGCGGCTCGGCGAAATCGGATGAACCCGGAGCCTTCGGGCTTCGGGTCCGGGTCGGGTTTCGCGGCGGAGGGGATTGCGGCGGAAGGAGGGCTGTACACGGCGATCCATTGCTTCAGGAGCGGATCGAAATGGACGCTCATCTCGGAGGCATCGTCATCCATCAGGATCGCGGCCTCCTCGGGTCGCAGGCCGGGCGCCCAGGCCGAATCGTCGACCAGGGTCTCGAGGTCCTCCGACAGGTCCGGACGCCAGCGTGCGAGACGACGGAGTGCGATCCGCGTCAACACGCGTGGCGAATGCCCGGCTGCTCCATCGAGAAAGGTGAACGCGTCGACGTGGTCGGGCAGGCGGGCGAAGGCACTTCCCGGGAAGGCTTCCTGGTCTTCCGAAAGCGTCGAGATCCGGATCTGCCAGGAGGAGGGGGGATCGCGAAAGTTCTCGATGCGTGCGAGATCGGTTCCCACGAGTCGGAAGGGCAGATTGAAGGGGCCTCGCGGGTCGGACCGCGCGACCCGAAGCAGGCTCACGAAGAGCACGTCATTCACGACGAACCCGTCGAAGGGCCAATAGTAGGGCGGGTCGCCGGTTTCCCGGACGGCTCGAAGGACCCATTCGGCATCGGGATCGGGCTGGAAGAAGGCGAGGGGGCCGCCCGAGGGATCGGTGCGCCAGAAGGTTTCGAGATGCCAGTTCCCGCCGGCATCGCAGAGCGAGAGGCCGATCGAGTTGTGGATGAAGGGATAGCTCCGTTCCCCGGGATGTTCCGGCCGCTCGACGAAGGAATCCCCGAAGAGCCAGAGACTGACCCGGCCCTCCGAGATCGGGAGTGGCACGGAGTAGGCCGCATCGCCGCCATACCAGCCGTCGTGATCGGGAAAGCGTGGCAGGCAATCGGACTGGGCGCCGGCGAAGGGTTCCGCGACCGTCCGGAGCTCGTCGTTCTCCAGCCCGGACGGGGGAAGCAGCGCACAACCGGGCCCGTTCGAGACGAACGAGAGAACGAGGAGCCAGCGGCAGGATCTTCGAAGGGCCACGCCTCTCATGCCGGGGATTCTACGCCACGCGAGGAGTCGGCGGGGCCGCTCTGGGAACCGCTTTCCGCCGAACGCCTGGCGGAAGCGGACGGGGCGCTTCGGCCGGGGATTCCCGGGCCGGGCGTTCTTGTCTCGTCCGACTCCAGCGCTTTCGGAGTCCGATCTTGGACCCGGAGGCCGATCGGGTCAGATGGAGCTGCATTCCGGTCTTTCCTCCTTCTCCATACTCCCGATCGGGAATCTCGTTCTGCTTTTCTTGGGGGGGCCATGAAGGACGGCAGCGCATTGGTCGGGTCGTGGCAGCTCGATTCGTTCGAACTCCAATCCGCGGATGGCGAGATCAGCCATCCCTATGGCCGCGAACTCACGGGCTATCTCTTCTACAACGATGACGGATTCATGTCCGCTGCGTTCATGAACGCGAAGCGCGGACGGATCGGGGATGGGGAACTCTCCGAGGCGGCGCGAGCCAGCAGCTACGACCAGTTCATGGCCTATACCGGCCCCTATGAGGTCCATGGCGAGAAGATCATCCATCATGTCGCCGTGAGCTCCCTGGAGGCCTTCATCGGGTCCGTCCAGGAGCGCTGGTTCAAGATCGATGGCGACCGGCTCGAGCTGTTGACCCAGCCGCTGTCCGTGGGAAGTGACGCGCCCGTGGGCCGGCTGGTCTGGCATCGCGTGACGAGCACGAAGCCATCGGCATGAGCGGCCCCGAAGCGGCAGGTCGCGACCAGGGGGGGGCGCCGCACGCATCGATCGAATCGGGGAATGCCGCGGGCCGGCACGCCCCCGCGACCGTCCGGCCGATCGCGATCGTGGGGATCGGCTGTCGCTACGCCGATGCGCGGGGTCCCGGGGAATTCTGGGAGATCGTGCGTTCGGAACGGAATACCGTTCGTGACGTCCCCCGGCATCGGATCGATCTCGGCTACGACATCGACCATTTCTACGACCCCCGGCCGCGGATTCCCGGCAAGATCTCGTCGAAGAAGGGCGGATTCCTCGAACATCCGGAACTCTTCGATGCGGCCGCATTCGGGATCGCTCCGCGTGATGCGCTCACGATGGAGCCGCAGCAGCGATTGATGGTCGAAGTCGCCTGGGACGCGCTCGAAGACGCGGGCATCGTTCCCGAAAGCATCGTCGGCGAGCGCGTCGCCGTCATTCTCGGTTACATGGCCGAAGACTATTCGCGTGAGCGCGCGGGCGTGCTCGGCGAGGCGGCGGTCTACCGCGGGCATGATGTCTTCACGGTCGGCGGCATGTCCCATGCCGTCCTGTCGGGGCGGATCGCCTACCTGCTGGGGCTCACGGGCCCGAGCTTCACGCTCGATACGGCCTGTTCGTCCTCCCTGATCGCGACCCATCTCGCTTGCGAGAGCCTGCGCAGGGGCGAGTCGAAGATGGCGCTGGCGGGGGGGGTGAATCTCTTCCTGTCGCCCGAGGGCAACATCGCACTCTCCCGGAGCGGAATGCTTTCGATGAGCGGCGCGTGCAAGGCCTTCGATGCATCCGCCGACGGATTCGTACGAGCCGAGGGGGCGGGGATCGTCCTGCTACGGCCCCTGTCGGATGCCCTGGCCGACGGCAATCCGATCTACGCGGTGATCCGCGGCAGCGGAATCAGCTCGGATGGTCGCGACGGGGGTCATATGATGGCGCCGGGGCGACACGGACAGGCACAGGCCATGCGCGATGCCTATGCGCAGGCGGGGTTCCCGCCTTCCGAGATCCAATACGTCGAAACCCACGGGACGGGAACGATGATCGGGGATCCGGTCGAGGTCGCCGCCCTGGCCGAAGTGATGGGACCCGGCCGGGATCCCGATCGCCCCCTGCGGATCGCGTCGGTGAAGGGGAATCTCGGACATACGGAGTCCGCTTCCGGCGTCGCCGGTCTGATCAAGACCGCGCTCGCGATCCGTCATCGGGTCCTGCCCGCGCAACTTCATTTCGAGACGCCCAATCCCGCGATTCCCTGGGATGAGATTCCGATTCGCGTGCAGACGGAGACGACCCCCTGGCCCGGTTCCGGTCCGGTCCGGGCGGCCGTCAATTCGTTCGGGATCAGTGGGACCAATGCCCATGTCATTCTCGAGAGTCCGCCGCCGCCATCCTCGGCGCAGCGGCGTCGAACGTCGGGATCCTCCGCCCGCATGCGCCGCGACACGGAGGATCGCACGCGTCCGTTCCTTCTTCCGATCAGCGGACACGATCCGAACGCGCTTCACGAGCTGGTCGAGGCCCATCGTGACGGACTCGCGGATCCTCCAGCCATGGTCGATCTGGCCTACACCCTCGGCCGACGAAAGACCCACCGATCGCATCGGCTCTGCATCGTGGCTCGATCGATCGAGGAGTTCCGTCGGGAACTCGATGCCCATCTCGACGGGAATCCGACGGTGGCGGCCCCCTCGGCCAGGGCACGCACGGACACGCCACCGCGGATCGTCATGATCTTTCCCGGACAGGGAGCGCAATGGCTCGGGATGGGTCGGAAACTGCTTCGCGGAGAGGCCGCGTTCTCCGCTTCGATCGACCGGATCGATGCCGCCTATCGTGCCCATGTCGACTGGTCGCTGAGAGCGGTCCTCGAGGGACGGGCTTCGATCGATTGGACGAAGCGTCTCGACGTCCTCCAGCCGGTTCTCGTCGCCCTCGAGATCGCCCTGGCGGAACTCTGGGCGACCTGGGGCGTCCGTCCGGATCGGGTGATCGGCCAGAGCATGGGCGAGATCGCAGCGGCCTTCGTCGCGGGCGTCCTCCGGCTCGAGGATGTCGCGCGCCTGGCCTGTCATCGCGGCCGGATCGTGGCCCGGGCTTCCGGGCAGGGGGCGATGGCGGTCGTCGCGCTCTCGCGCGAGGAGGCGAGCGCCCGTCTCGGAACGGTCGCGAACGGCGTCGAGATCGCGGGCGTCAATTCACCGACGACGACGATTCTCTCGGGCGACAGGGAAGCCGTCGTGTCCCTCGTCGATGTCCTCGAGGCGGAGGGTGTCTTCGCCCGGCTTCTCGAGGTCGATTTCGCGTCGCATTGTTTCCACATGGATCCGCTCCTGGACGATTTCCGGGAAGGCATCGAGGGAATCCGCCCGGTCGCGGCGCGGATCCCCTTCGATTCGACGGTCGATGACGAGGAGAAGAAGGGCAGCGATCTCGGGGTCGACTATTGGGTTCGCAATCTCCGTGAGCCGGTGGCCTTCGATCGGGGACTCACGCGATCGATCGACGCCGAGGGGGAGATCCTGATCGAGGTCTCTCCCCATCCGACCCTCGCGCGAGCGAGCCTCGAGATCGCGCGTCAGATGGGCCGAAACGTGACGCATTTCGGCTCCCTCCGTCGGGACGAGGACGAGCGTCTGGCGCTCGCGCGCTCCCTCGCCGGACTCTTCGTGCAGGGCGTTCCCATCGACTTCGGGGCCGTGCAACCCGAAGGCCGTCTGGTACCCACTCCGCTCTATCCCTACCAGCGGAAGCGATTCTGGTTCGGCCAGCGAAAGCGCACGGACATCTTCCGACAGGTCCATCCTCTGCTGGGAGCCCGCTCCGAGTCGTCGCTCGATCCCCGCCTGCATACCTGGGACTTCATCCTCGACACGGATTCCGGCAGTTTTCTGGAGGATCATCGCCTGGGGGGTCTCACGAGTGCGCCCGACGCCCTCCATCTGGAACTCGGGTTGGCAGCGGCGCAGGCGATGTGGCCGGGACGAGCGATCTCGATTCGCGATGTCGAGATGGTTCGTCCCCTTCTGCTGGGGGCGAAGAAGCGTCGTTCGGTCCAGCTGATCCTGCGCGTCGATCGTGAAGGATCGGGGGCACTCCGGATTTCGAGTCGGACGGACGAGCGGGATGCCTGGACCCTGCATGCCCGGTGCTCTCTCGAAGCAGCCGACCCCGGATCCGGGTGGGGGGCTGCGGATCGACTCGACCGCGCGGAGAACGAGACGGAATCCGCCGAAGCGTTCTTCGAGACGCTCGAGGACTGTGGGATCTCACTCGGGCCGAAATGCCGCACGCTTCGGGAACTCGAATCCGAGCCGAGCGGGGAGAAGGACACGCGTCGCCTCGTGGCGCGAATGATGCTGCCCCGATCCATCGAATCCGAATGGCATGCCTACCATGCCCATCCCGCGCTCGTCGAAGGCTGTTTCCAGCTGGCGGGTCTTCTTTTCGACGAACCCGCCGCCGTGCGGATCCGCTCGATTGGCGAGATCGCACTCCGAGGGGGGCTGGGCAGCGATTGCTGGTGTCGGGTGAGCCGGAGAGAAGGCGGTTCCACGGGTGGATCCGGGCCCGAGGAACTCCGGGCCGACCTCGAACTCTTCGATCGGGAAGGCCAGCTTCTGGGCCGGATCTCGGATCTCCGCGCCGAGGCCCGTGCAAGAAGCGGCATCCCTTCGACGGCTTCGTCGCGGGGACTTCATCGGGTCGAATGGACTGCCGTGTCCCGGGAAACGTCGGCCCCTGCCCGGTCACGGGAAGTCGATCGTTGGATTCTCGTCTCCGACTCGACCGGAGAAGCCGGGGCCCTGGGTGCGGAGCTCGAGAAACAGGGGGCTGCCTGCGTCTTCTGCGAGAAGCTCGAGGATCTGCCGGCCCTCGTGGCTCGTTTCGAGAGCCAACGGCACGGGCCGGCCGGGGATCCGGGAAGCGGGACGAGCGAAGCGGAGCCGGGCTGGGGGCTGATCCTGCTGGCCTGGTCGAGCGCCCCGCTCGAAGGCGAAAGGGAGGCGGCGGCTCATCGGACCTTTCGCATCGGCTCCTGGGCCGAGGCGATCCGGGCCCGATGTGGCGGCGCGACCCAGGTCTGGCTGGCGACGCGGGGAACCCAGTCCGTCGCGAACGGCGACGGATCGAGCAGCGGATCGATCGGGTCGATCGGTCGGGAGATCGAGACCTTCGCGACCTGCGCGGAGATGTCGCAATGTCGGCTCTTCGACGCGAGCGCCCGGTTGACCCAGGCGGAGCGGATCGCCCTTGCTTCGTTGGTGGGGCAGGCGAGCGAGGATCGACAATTCGCGGCCCGGGGCGATTCGCTCTTCGTGCCGCGCCTCGTCGATGTCGACCCGGGGCATGAATCCGCGCCGGCGGCCGCGGCTCGCCGTTCACGGGGCCGAGCCGGGAAGAAGAATTTCCGGGCACGCCTGGTCGCACCCGAGTCGGCGGAGGGGCTCGTTTTCGAGGAGGCGCCCGAGCCGGAGGCCCGTCAGGGCGAAGTCGTCGTCGAGGTTCGCGCCGCAGCGCTCAGCCAGCTCGACGTTCTCGCCGGACTCGGGTTGGCCCGCGGGCAGGGAAGGTCGATTCGAGGCGTCGGTCGGGACTTTTCCGGCATCGTCCGAAGCGTTTCCGGCCCGGATGCCGGTTTCCGGGCCGGAGACGAGGTCTTCGGAATCCATCCGGGTGCTCTCGCGCGCCGGATCGTCGTGTCTTCGGGGTTCCTGGCACGCAAGCCGGATTTCCTCGATTTCGCTGAAGCGGCGAGCATCCCTTTTCCCTTTCTCGTCGCGAAATACGCGCTTCACGGGGTCGCGCGCCTGCGCGCCGGGGAGCGCGTATGGATCCGTTCGGGTGCGGGTGGGGTCGGCCAGGCGCTGATCCGGGTGGCGCGATCCGTCGGGGCGGAAGTCTTCGCGACCGCCGGTTCCGAGGAACGACGCGAACGGCTGCGTCGACTCGGTGTTCGCGTCCTCGATCCCGGGTGCGACGACTTCGATGCCATCGAATCGGCGAATTCCGGATCGGATGACTTCGATGTCATCGTGAGTTCGGATTCCGGGCGCGCGATGCACGCCACGTTGGCGCGGCTCGCGACGGGGGGACGTTATGTCGATCTCTGTCCTCGGGCCGCTTTCGAGCGGCCCGAGCTGGGTGTGATCCGCCTGGGCGCGAATCGATCGGTTTCGAGCGTCGACGTTTCCGAGATGATCCGGACGGAACCGGCACTCGTGGCGGCCCTTCTCGAGGAGATCGCGGAAGAGGCGCACGAGGGCCGTCTGGCGGCCCTTCCCGCGACGGTCTTCAGGGCCTCGCATGCGGTGCGAGCGATCAGGTTCATGACGCAGAATCGCCATGTCGGACGGGTCGTCGTCGATCTCGGTGCCGTCGATTCGCTGTCCATCCAGGCGGATCCGGGAACGCCGAGTGATCCGATCGTGGGGCGGTCCTTCCTGGTCGCGGGACGCGAATCGGAACTGGCTTCGTCGATCGCATCGTGGCTGCGCGAACGCGGCGCCTCGGAAGTGGTCGAATCGGGGGCGGATGACGCTTCGATCTCCCTGGCCCGCCATGACGGATGGATCCACGTCGCGTCCGAGATCGGTCGCCGACCGGAGGCGATCCTTGCGAATGTCGGAGCCGATCGCGCCGATTTCCGGGCGCTCGTTTCCATTCGCGAACCGGTCCAGCCGGACCCCGCTCTTCATCGGGCATGGGAGGCGAGACTGATCGTCGATCGGTTGCTGCTTTCGGATGGAGGGAACGCGGGTCGTTCGCTCTCGCTTTCCGTCGATCGTGAAGTGGCCGCGGAGCGCGTGATCGAAGTGATCGAAGCGGCGATGCTCGACGATGCGTGCGGCGGGAATCGTGGGACGGTGGGACAGTTCGTGTTGATGAGCCCGGCCGATCGGTCCCGGCGTCTGACCGAGGCACCGTCTCCCCTGTTGTCGACACTCCAGCTCGAGAGCGGGATCCGGCAGCGTTCCGATCTGCTGCGTTCCGAACTGATGACATGGACACCGACGGAACGGCTGAAGAGGATGGAACGCTTCGTATGCGATTCCCTGGCCAGCGTTCTCGGATTGTCGGAGGAGAAGGTTCCGACCCTCGATGTCCGCAGTCGGCTCGATGCCGTGGGACTCGATTCCCTGATGACCATGGAGCTCTTCATGGGATTGGGGCGTGATCTCGGACTGGAGATCGCGGCCGACTGGTTCGACTCGATCCCGAGCCTCGCCGAGATCGCGGCGACGTTGGTCGACCGTTTCGAGAAGGCGGCGGGAACAGGGGAGGAGGGCTGATGTCTTCCCCGAGGCGGTCGCTTCGCCTGGCCTTTTCCGATCCGCGCGGGGTCGGTATGCCGGTCCTGTTCGTGCACGGCTTCTCGCACAATCGCTCGGTCTGGGAGAACCTCGCCGAGGCGTTGCCCGGGGCATTCCGGCCGGTCTCGATCGATCTCCGGGGGCATGGCGAGTCTCCCTGGTCGATCGAGGGTGAATACGACCTTCCGTCCTATGCGGATGATCTCCTTCCGTTCCTCGACCGGATCGGAATCGATCGGATCCTCCTCGTCGGCCACTCCCTGGGTGGGAACGTGGCGACCCTCTTTGCGGCGGCCCATCCCGATCGCGTCCGGGCGCTCGTGTTGGTGGATACGGGCCCCGTTCTCGAGGTGGGGGGGGCTTCCCGGGTCGCGGACGATGTCCAGCGTGCGCTTCGGAGCTATGCACGAGTCGAGGATTTCCGCGAGCAGCTGCGGCTCATCCATCCGAAGGGCGATGCGGAGATTCTCGATCGCCTGGCCGAGACGGGCCTCGTCCAGCGTCTCGATGGCCGCTTCGAGCCGGCACTCGATCCCGGGGTGCTCGGTCCGGCTGACGGATCCGCTGATCTGGCCGCGCTCGAGCGCGAACTCTGGGGTGCGCTGGCTCGCGTGAGGGTTCCCGTCCTGCTCGTCCGCGGAGGTCTTTCGGCCGTGCTGAGCGAGAAGGTCGCGCAGGAGATGGTCGAGGAGGTCCTTCCGGATGGGTGCCTCGTCACGCTCTCCGGGGCCGGGCATGCCGTGATGATCGACGACGGGCCGGCACTCGCCAGCGCGATCCGGGCGTTCCTGGAGGAACGGGTGGGCTGCCCGGGTCCTTCCGGCGACTGATTTCCGGCCGGGCCGGAGACTTTCCCCTCACTCCCTGGGGATGGGAATCCGAAAAGAGACCGACGCTCTTTCGGAGGGACGCGATCGTGCGCTCGAATCCCGCTTCGGACGAATCGACCGGCTCTTCCGCCGTGGGACCGATCCTCTTCGGCGTCGTGGGAATGGCCCTCGGGGCGGTCGCCGCCGAAAGCCTCTGGGGCGTCTTGTCCGGTGGGGCCCTCGGTTTCCTCTATGCGAACCAGCGCACGCTTCGTGCCCGGATGGCCGCGCTCCAGCATCGCGTCTCGGCCCCGGAGGCGTACGCCCCGCTCGAGGCGCCGGAACCGGAACGGCCCGCCTCCGACGCCGTCCCCGGCCGGCCCGCCGATCTTTCCGACGGCGGCGTTCGCGAGGAGGCCGTCGGGGATGCGCCTTCCCTGGAGGACGCGGTTTCCGCTGCGTTCGCCCAGCGACGCGCTTCAGGCGTTCCATTGCCCGGGTCCTCGCCTGCATCCTCTCCTTCTCCGTCCGGCTCCGACAGGGGATCCGTCGGCGAAAGCGCTTCGTCCTCGATGCCGCCGGGGAGGGCGGGCGTATCGGCACCCGCGATCGTCGACCGCGCGATCCGCACCGTGCGGGACTTCTTCCTGGGTGGCAACACGGTCGTGCGTGTGGGGCTATTGGTCCTGCTGGTCGGCATCGCGCTGCTCGCGAAATACGCTGCGGAGAATGCGCTCCTCCCCGTGGAGGTCCGGCTGGGCGTCGCTGCGCTCGTGGGTCTCGCCCTCGTCGGACTCGGCTTCCGCCTTCGCGTCGCCCGTCCGGGGTTCGGGAAGAGCCTGCAGGGCGGGGGGGTGGCCGCCCTCTACCTCGTGACCTTCTTCGCCTTCCGGGTCTACGGATTGCTTCCGGCCGGTTTCGCGTTTGGCCTCTTCCTGGCGCTGGCATTGGCCACCGCGGTTCTCGCCCATCTCCAGGCCTCGGAGGCACTGCTCGTGATCGGAAGCCTGGGCGGGTTTCTCGCGCCGGTCCTGGCCAGCACGGGAGGCGGCAGCCATGTCGCGCTCTTTTCCTACTACCTGATCCTGGTGGTCTCGACCGCCCTGGTCGCCTGGCGACGGACCTGGCGGATTCCCGCGCTGGTGGCCTTCGTCTGTACCTATGCGGTCGCGACGACCTGGGGCGTCCTGCGATACGAGCCGGAGTTCCTGGCTTCGACGGAACCCTTCGTGATCGCCTTCATGCTGCTCTTTACGGCGATCGCCATCCTGCATGCGTGGCAGAGACCGCCGCATCTCAGGGGATTCGTCGACGGCACCCTCGTCTTCGGGACGCCCTTCGTTTCGATCCTGCTGGAGGGTGCCCTGGTTCGCGAGCGCGAACTCGGTCTCGCGCTGGCGGCCGCTGGATTCGGTCTCTTCTATGCGGGAACGGGTCTGTTCGTCTGGCGCTTCGGATCGCGGGAACTGCGCCCCCTGGCCGAAGCCTTCATCGCGCTGGCGATCGGTTTCGCCACGATGGCGGTGCCCTTCGCCTTCGAAGGCTCGCTCACGATCGCGGTGGCCTGGGCCCTCGAAGGAGCCGGTCTCTATTGGATCGGCGCGCGTCAGGCGCGAGGCCTGCCGCGGCTTGCCGGAGTCGGACTGCAGGGGCTTGCGGCGCTCGCCTTCCTGACGCTCCTCGCCTTCGGTGACCTCGATCCGGGAGGGGATCTTCCGATCCTGAATGGACGGGCCCTTTCGTGTCTGTCGATGGCGGGGGCGGGGATCTTCATCGCCCGTCAGGCCTGGGTCGCGCGCGCGGCGTTGGGCCGGCTCGAAGCAGGACTCGCCTGGGGGTTCGGTGTCTGGGGACTGTCGTGGTGGACTGCCGGATCCCTCGGCGAGATCGACCGTTTCGTTCCAGACACCTATGCCCCGAGCGCCTGGGTCCTGTGGCTGTCGGCTTCGACGTTCCTGCTGGAACTCGGATCGGCGCGATGGGATTGGCGACCGGGACGGATGATGACGCTCGTGAGCCTGCCGGGCGCGATCCTGCTTTTCTTCGTCTTTCTCGACGCCGTTCCCCACCTTCTCG
>DRKE01000234.1 GCA_011051925.1 Deltaproteobacteria bacterium | reverse complement strand
GTCGCCGTTCCTCCGGGTCTCCGGGCCAGCCGGAACGGCGAATCCCAGATCGTTCGGCGCGGCAGCGGGGATTCCGGCCGAGCCCTTCCCGAGCGGCAATCTTGCGACATCTCCTTCCAGATGCAACGCCCAGGGGCCGAAGAAGCTAGGCTGTCGGCATGGACGAACTCGACCGCTTCTCGACGGGCGCGCTCGCAGGGATCCGGATCCTGGACCTGTCCCGGGTGATCGCGGGCCCCTATGTCTCGCGCCTCTGTGCGGACATGGGCGCCGATGTCATCAAGATCGAGCCGCCCGAAGGCGATCAGGCTCGGGTGATCGCCGCTCGGCACGACATCGGGATGTCGGCCTTCTTCCAATGGGTGAATGCGGGCAAACGCGGGCTTTCGATCGACCTGCGAACACCACAGGGCCGTGCCGTCGTGATCGATCTGATCCGTCATTGCGATGCCGTCGTCGAGAATTTCAGGCCGGCGGTCCTGACCCGCCTGGGGCTTTCATGGGAGATCATCCACGAGACCAATGCCCGGACCATCCTGCTGTCGATCAATGGTTTCGGGGCCGATTCGGCGTGGCGGGATCGCAGGGCCTATGCCCCGATCGTCCATGCCGTTTCCGGAATTCTCGCGGATCAGGCCGACGCCTCCGATCTGCCGGTCGCGCAGCTCCACGATGCCCGAGCGGACACGACGGCTGCCCTGCACGGGACGGTGGCCCTGCTCGCCGCGCTCCGGGTCGCGGAGGCGACCGGTGTGGGACAGCGGATCGAGGTCCCCCTCTACGACGCTCTTCTCGCGACCCACAGTACGGTCAACAACGCGCTGCTTCCGGGCCCCGACGACCGCGTCATGAATCCGATCTTCGACGCCGGCGTCCACGGCGCGATTGCCGTGGCGGGATCGGCTGGACACGTCTGGCGGCTGGTTTCGGAGACGCACGGGATCGAGGACCCGACACCGCCCGCAGCTCCCCTGGAACGGAAGAAGCAGCTTCGACGCGAAGCCATCGAGACCTGGATGCGGACGCGAGCCTCTCGAGAGGAGATCCTCGAAAAGCTGGCCGAAGCGGGGATCGCCTGCGGGCCGGTCCTGGGACTGCGCGAGGCACTCGCGAGCGAGCTTTCCGAAGAACGGGAACTGCTGGTCGAAATCGATGATCGTCGCGGCGGGACCCGTCCACTCGTCCGACCGCCCGCGCGTTTCTCCCTTTCGGCGAATTCGATCCGCGCAGCGGCGCCGCGCCGTGGCGAACACAACCGCGAGGTCCTGACGGAAGTCCTGGGCTACGACAGCGCTCGAATCAAGGCGCTCGAATCCGAAGGGATCCTGACGGCCTCGGATCCCTCCGAGTCGTGACGGAAGTCGAAACCCTCCTCGACGAAGGCATCCGCCAGGCACCCGGTCTCGTCCTCCCCTATGCGCTTCTCGCGATCTGCAAGGTCTCTGCCGGAGAGCTCGAAGATGCCCGTGCCATGGTCGACCGGATGCGACGACTGGCTCCCGACGACTCCCCGCTTCGCGCGATGAGTGTCGTCACCAGCGCGAGAGATTCCCGGATCGCAAAGGCGCTCTTCGCAGCGGCGGGATGGAAAGAGGCGGAGTTCGAGGCCTGAACCGCCAGGAAGTGGGTGACCAGACCCCTTGCGACGTCGAAGATCCCCTCCGTGGGCCCCTGCCACTCCAGGAGATGACGGAAACGAAGGATCTTCGACGTGTCCAGGAACGAGGGGCGCCCTGCCCAGCGCTGACGGATCGCCTCCGGACCGGGCTCTTCCGGGAATGCCCACGACGGAGAAGACCTCGGACCGCTCGAGAGACGCGGGAGGTCCCAGCACCGGCCTGACCCGAGACGCTCGGACGGCGATTCACGAGTTCGCGCCATCGCCGGGTGTTCGAGTGTGCGTCGGTCGGACCCGATCCGACCCAGCCTGCGAAATCGAACATCGCGATCGCGGTGATGTCGGCCACGTTGAATCGATTGCCTGCGACATATTCCGACCCGCCGAGACGCTGATCGAGCGCCTCGAAGTATTCCGAGGCACAAGCCAGACCGCGATGGAGCGGATCCGGACCGAGCAGGACCGGATCGAGTTCGTCCTCCCCGACCCGGCACGGAAGCTCGCGGATCCGATCGGCGAAGAATCGCTTCGCTCGACCGACGAATGTCCCTTCATTCTCGCGGCGGACGGGAGAGCGCCGAAGGATCCGGGCTCGCCTGGACCCTCGTAGTCGACACGCAGCGGCCGCGGGTCACTCGCGACCCATTCGAAACGAGGTCGGGAGCTGCACGGACAAAGCCCGTCGCTGCATGTCGGCTCGAATGACGATTCAGTCCCGAACGAGTGAATTCTCGCGGATCTTCCTGATCGACTTCTCGCGGTGGGCAATCGCCATGCAGGCCATGTTGAAGACCTGCAGGAACCAGGGCATCGGGCGGCGCATGTCGAGCCACAAAACGACCCGGATCTGGTCGGACGCGTTTCGCGCGTCATGGAGATAGTTGTCGTTGAAAAGGATGCCCCTGCCGTTCTTCCAGTAGTAGACCTCGCCCTTCTCGATCGCGTCCCGGTCGCGGCGCTCGTTCGCTTCGGGGTCGGCGTTCACCCGGAGCCAGCACTCTCCGTTCGCGTTGTCGTTCGGGATGATCACGCCGAGGTGATAGCGGAGGAAGCCTTTGTAGTAGCCCCAATGGGGAGTGATGTACTGGTCCGGTTCGAGGATCGAGAAGAACGCGGTGTAGATACCCGGGATCCGCTTCAGGATCGCAGCCGTCTTCGGCGCACGGGCGCAGTTGGGCTCGACGAATCGACCCGATTTGAACAAGAAGGTCTTCCACTGGATGACATGGATGCCCTTCTGCGTGTAGGCGCCACCGAGGTCCTTCGTGTCGGTCAGCTTTTCCTTGATCTGGAGCAACGCCTCGCACTCGGCCCGAATGTCCGGATAGCCCTCTTCGAGAAGAGCGAGGTCGGGATAGACGCTCGTCACGTGCGGGATGAACGCCGGCGTGGGCTCGAGCCAGCCCCACTCTTCGAAACGCGTGAACACACCGTTGACGCCGGTCTTGAGCAGCGATTTCTTCTCGGCGGCCGTCATCCTGCGAATGCGAAACGCCGCCCAGAGCGCGGCGCCCACCGCGACCACGAACACTGTCAGACCGACGATTGCCAGAGTCCTCATGGCATGCGTCTCCGACCCCCACACGACCAGATTATGCGAGACCCGGAAACCGGCGCCAACGGGTGGATCAGCCCCCAGCCCGGCCTTTGTCGATCACGATCGCACGGGGCCGCCGGATCGAGAACGGCGCCCGAAGGCACGCCGCTATGCCTCTTCCGGCTCCAGCGTGATCAGCAGATCGCCCGCCTCGATCTGCTCCCCCTCGGCGATGTGGATCTCCGCGATGCGTCCGGAAAGGGGCGCGGTCACATTCGACTCCATCTTCATCGCCTCGATCACGCAAAGACGCTCACCCGCGACCACGATGTCGCCGACCGCATGCGTATGGGAAGCGAGCAGGCCCGGTAACGGGGCGCCCACCTGGTTCGGATCCTCCGCATCGGCCTTCGGATGTCGCTCGACGATGACCCCCGATGATCGATCGTGCACGACGATGCGCCGAGGCTGACCGTTCAGGTCGAAGAAGACCTGCCGGTTGCCCTCGCTATCCGGGTCGCCGATCGCGACCAGGCGAATGACGAGTCCCTTTCCCGGTTCGGGCTCGAGATGGATCTCCTGGCCGAGACCCATGCCGTGGAAGAAAGCGACCGTCGGCAGCGCGGCCAGATAGGGACCGTGTCGCTCCTGCCTCTCGACGAAGTCGAGGAAGACACGCGGGTAGAGGATGTAGGAAAGGACCTCGACGTCCTCCGGCTCACGGCCGATCTTGTTCGCCAACTCGGACCGACTCGCATCGAAATCGGCGGCGGGCAGATCCGCCCCGGGCCGCCCCTCGATCGGCGTCCGACCCTTGAGTACGAAACTGCGGAGCGGCTCGGGGAAGCCATTCGGGGGTCGACCGATCCGGCCCTCGAAATACTCGATCACGCTGTCGGGAAAGGTGAGGTCCGCGCCCCGCTCCGAAACGTCTCGAGGCGACAGACCATTCGACAGCATGTACAGCGCCATGTCTCCGACCACCTTCGAAGACGGCGTCACCTTGACGACGTCACCGAAGAGACGATTCACCTCAGCGTACATCTTCGTGACGTCCCGCCAACGCTCGCCCAGCCCCATCGCCGTCGCCTGGGTCCGCAGATTCGTGTATTGACCGCCCGGAATCTCGTGCTCGTAGACCTCCGCGCTGCCATGGAAGGGCCCCTTGTCGAAGGCCTTGTAGGTCGATCGAACCGATTCCCAATAGGCATCGAAGGGCAGTAGCGATTCGAAATCGAGCTCCGTCGGTCGGGGCGACGCGGCGAGCATCGCGACGACACTCTGGAGGTTCGGCTGGCTCGTCGAACCCGAGAGCGGCCCGAAGGCACAGTCGATCGCGTCCACACCGGCTTCGACCGCTTGGAGATAGGCCGCCCCCTGGATACCGGCCGTGTCGTGTGAATGGAGATGGATCGGGACGTCGATTTCCGCACGCAGGACCTCGACGAGGCGCCTGGCGGCATAGGGCTTCAGGAGCCCGGCCATGTCCTTGATCGCCAGCACGTGCGCTCCGCGATCGACGAGATCCCTCGCCAGATCGACGTAGTACTGAAGGGCGTACTTCTCCCGGCTGGGATCGAGAATGTCCCCCGTGTAGCAGATGGCGACTTCGGCGAGCCCACCCGCTTCCCGCGTCGCGTCGATCGCGACCTGCATCTGATCGGCCCAGTTGAGGGAGTCGAAGATGCGAAAGAGATCGACGCCGCGCGCGCGGGCTTCCTTGATGAATTCCTTCACGACGTTGTCGGGATACGTCGTGTACCCGACCGCATTCGCACCGCGCAGCAGCATCTGCAGCAGGATGTTCGGCACGGCCGATCGGAGTTCCTCGAGTCGTTTCCACGGATCCTCGTCGAGGAAGCGCATCGACACATCGAAGGTCGCTCCGCCCCAGACTTCGAGCGAGAAGAGTTGCGGCGCGAGCCGCGCGAGCGCTGGAGCGACGGCCAGCATGTCGGCCGTTCGCATCCGAGTCGCCAGCAGTGATTGATGAGCATCCCGAAACGTCGTGTCCGTCACCAGCGTCGGCTCGTGGTCGCGCATCCACTTCGCAAATCCCTCTGCACCGAGCTCGTCGAAGCGCTGCTTCGTGCCGGCCGCCGGTTCGACCGTCCGGTCGAAAGCGGGCACCACCGGAGATTGACGGATCGAGTCCGGTTCGATCCGCTCGACGTTCGGCCGGCCGTTGACCGTGACGTCGGCCAGGTACTCGAGCAGCCGAGTGCCGACACCGCGGTCGCCCTGGAAGTCCAGCAGACCGGGCGTCTCCGCGATGAAATGGGTATCGCATCGACCCGCCTGGAAAGTCGGATTCTCGATCACCTTTCGCAGGAACGCGATGTTCGTCTCGACACCACGAACCCGGAACTCACCGAGCGCGCGCAGCGCGCGCGAGGACGCTTCCTCGAGATCCCGACCGCGCGTCGTGAGCTTGGCGAGAAGCGAGTCGTAGTACGGCGTGATCAGCGCCCCCGGAAAGGCGTTGCCCGCGTCGAGTCGTACACCGAGACCGCCCGGCGAGCGGTACGAGATGAGACGGCCGTAGTCGGGCAGGAACCTGTTCTCGGGGTTTTCGGTCGTCACGCGGCACTGGATCGCGAAGTCACGAGGGACGATCGAAGCCTGTTCGATCCCGAGCTCTGCCAGGGTCGCGCCGGAGGCGATCCGGATCTGGGAACCGACGATGTCGACGCCCGTGATCTCCTCGGTGACCGTGTGCTCGACCTGGACCCGCGGGTTCATCTCGATGAAGTAGTAGTCGGAACCCGATACGAGGAACTCGACCGTGCCCGCATTCTGGTAGCCGACGGCCTCGGCGAATCGCACGGCGGCGGCGCAGAGATCGGCGCGGAGCGTCGGATCGAGATTCGGTGCGGGGGCCAGCTCGAGGACCTTCTGGTGACGACGCTGGATCGAGCAGTCGCGCTCGTAGAGATGGACGACATTGCCGTGGGTATCGGCGAGGATCTGGACTTCGATGTGTTTCGGCCGCTCGACGAGCTTCTCGACGAAGACCTCGTCGTTCCCGAAAGCGCTCGCAGCTTCGCGACGCGCGGCATCGAACTCTTCGATGAACTCCGACTCTTCGTGGACGACGCGCATGCCCCGTCCACCGCCGCCGCCCGACGCCTTTACCATCACCGGAAACCCGATCTCACGAGCGAATTCGAGACCAGACTGCGGATCCTCGATCGGCGAGGAACCGGGAATGACCGGCAGGCCTGCTTCGATGGCGGCGCTTCGCGCGCTGACCTTGTCGCCGACGCTCGAGAGAACGGAGGACGGCGGCCCGACGAAGGTCATGCCGGCCTCGGTCACAGCCCGTGCGAAGTCGGCACGCTCCGAAAGAAAGCCGTATCCCGGGTGGATCGCGTCCGCTCCGCGGTCCTTCGCGATTTCGAGAATGCGAGGAATGTCGAGATAGACACCGACCGGATTCCCACCTTCGCCCAGGGAATACGCCTCATCGGCCTTGAAACGATGGAGTGCATAACGGTCCTCGTCGGAATGGATTCCGATCGTTCGGATGCCGAGTTCGGCGCAGGCGCGATGGATTCGGATCGCGATCTCTCCACGGTTCGCGATGAGCAGGCGTTCGAAGCGTTTCGGTTCGGTCATAGAGGGGCTCCGGAACTCTTGACCGACGGCACCCTGCCCCCAGCCGAGCCGGAGGATGCCAGAATCGATGCCGCAATGCTCCACCAAAGCGGAAGGCCGGTCCCGTGTCGGTAATGGCCGCGGTCGCGAGTGCCCGAGGGCCCGCAGGCAGGACCTGTCGGGAAACCCTGTTGGGAAACAAGGAGGGGCCGGTGACGGCCCGCGCTCCCCTGGCGGTGGACGAGGGACCCTCCGAATCCCGACACCCCGCCCTGTCCGCTCTGCCTGAAAGGAATCGCGGATCCGCAGGTCGCAGCCTTCCGTCATTTGACGACCAGACAGCGATGACTGAAGATGTCGATTCCTCTCGCGCGCCCGCGAATCCCTGTCAGGAAGGAATCCTCTCCATGACCCATGCCACCCCTCTCGCCGAACGCACGGCCATCGTGACGGGCGCCTCCAGCGGAATCGGGCGAGCCATCGCCGAACAGCTCGGCGGCGCAGGTGCTCATGTCTTTCTTTGCGGGCGCACCGCCGCGCCAATGGAAGAGTCCCAGAAGCAGATTCGGGAGGTGTCACCGGACGCGCTGTCACGGAGCAAAGAGGACAGGAACTTTTCAGCACCTCCTGTGAGGTCGACCTGTCGCAGCAGTCCCAACGAAGGAGTGCTCGATGGGCCTACGAGCGCGCCATCGAGCTTGATTCCCGATTGCCTGCCGCACACGCCGGACTGACCACGGCCCACTTTCCCCTCTACGGCCGCGGCACGTCGATCGCCCGATCCGACCCGCAGCGGAAGGGTTCATCCCCGACGGGAATCGCCTACGGCTGTCTTTCGCCCGGAACGCGGAGCTGGCGTCGATCCGGACGTCACGACCCTTCGTCCCGCCACCGATCGGGGATGTGCTCGAGTTCCGGAATCGTCGATTGAATCTCTTTTCAGTATACTTTATTATCAATTCCCGTGATCGGCCGGCGTCCCCGGCAATCCCCCAACGCGAAGAACGACTCCGGGAGACCTGGTATGGAAACCACCGCAGCGCAATCCCTGACCGACGTCGACCTGCTCTCGGTCTTCGAAAAGGCTCAACGGCGGGAGTTCACTTCGGAAACCATCCATCCCGTTCTCGCGGAAAAGCGTCGCGAGAATCCCGTGTACGACGGAGACCTCTTCCTCGAACGGTTCACGCCCTCGTTGGCGATTCCCGGCGAGAAGACCGTCACGGTCCTCGGATACGACGCATGCGTCACCGTACTCCGTGACTCCGAAACGTTCTCGAGCGGGTACTACCTCCAGACCCTCGGAAAGACCCATGGTCACAACATTCTCATGCTCGACGGACACGAGCACCGTCGCCACCGACGTATCCTGAGGGAGATCTTCAGCCGCAAGGAACTCGGCCCGCTCCGGGAAAAGCTCATCGACCCGATCGTTCGAGACGAATACATCCTCCCGATGAGCAAGGGCCGGTCGACCGCGAACCTCGTTCGAGATTTCTTCGTGTCCTACCCGGTCGAGGTGTTGCACAGGATTCTCGACCTTCCGGCCGACATGCTCGACGATTTCAATCGATTCGGAATGGGGACGCTGCTGATCAGCACGGGTCACGTCGAGCTCGCAATGGCCTGTAGTCAGGCGCTCTCGGAGCTCCTGATCCCGATCATATCGGAGCGGCGCTCGAATCCTCGAGACGACGCGATCAGCCTGATGCTCGAACTGAGCGACGAGGAGATCCTTAACACGCTTCGGGTCTTGCTCGCCGCAGGAGCGGAAACGACCATGAGGACGTCGGGAAACCTGATGACGGGGTTGCTGACCCATCCCGACCAGTTCGATCTTCTCAAGGCGGACAGGACGCTCATTGCCAGTGCCATCGAAGAATCCCTCCGATGGGAAGGTCCGATCCCCGAAGTGCATCGTCTCGCGATGAAGGATACCGAGCTGGCCGGCATCACGATTCCGAAAGGAACGCACGTGCGGGTCGTCGTGATGGCGGCGAATCGGGACGAAACCGAATTCACCGACCCGGAACGCTTCGACATCACGAGACGCCCCAATCCCCACCTCGGATTCGGACACGGATCGCATCTATGCCTCGGAATGAACCTCGCTCGCGCGGAGATCACCTCCATGCTGGATGCCATCCTCGACCGCATGCCTCGACTACGGCTCGACGACGACTACGAATCGCCCGTCATCGCGGGAGCAAGCTTCCGGTCTCCTCCCGAACTACACGTCCGTTGGGACTGAACGCGTTTCCCCTCGTCGCGCTTTCTCCGGCAACGGACTGCGATGTCAGATCACCTACCAGTCGTCGTGTGGCGCTCGGTTCGCAACGTCCTCCGGGACCGGAGGGAGCGCCACGGCGCCGTGTTCACGTGACGGGAGCAACAACGTCGCGTCCGCGTGGCAATTGATCTCCCCACGTTGATTCACTCCTCGAACTTCCACCTCGATGAGCGGTCCGAGTTCGGGGTCGAGTCGTTTCTCCTTGATTTCCCCTTCGAACCACGTCGTATCTCCCACGAAGTTGAACTTCCGGAGATCGACGCGCATCCGATAGACCCATCCGTCGTCACCGACGAAGTTCGTCAGATAGTGGCAACTCCAGGCGAATCGGACCGGAGCATAGTCGTAGGTCGTCGGATTTCCGATGGCTCGCGCGAATTCGGGATCCCAATGCAGACGCTGCATGACGTCCCACGCACCGAACTCGTTCTTCCCATAGAATCCAGGCATCTGTTTCCTGTTCTTGTAGTCGAGCTTCAACGCCCCGATTCCATAGTTGCCCCAGCCCCACCCGATGTGGAACGCGATGATGTCCGTCACGCGCAACGGCCCCTTCACCATCGTCGGCATCTCGTCTCCGACGGACGCATCCTCCCAGTAGAACGTGTCTCCGCCACGCACGAATTCGTTTTCGTAGGCATCGTCGATCCGTTTCAGGTCGTCGTCGCCATAGGCGCCGAGTTCGATGTGTCTTTTTCCGGCGCGCTTTGCGGATCCCTCCCGTTCCGTGTGAACGATCCAGTTGATGCTGCTCGATACGACTTCTCGATTCTGGTTGATCACCGTGCCGCCGTTCTCGACGATCGCCGAGCGACCACCGGAGAATTCAGACCGCTTTTCACGAATGCTGATCACGCCGTCGCTGGCACGAAGCCGATCCCCCGGCACGACGGGCCTGTAGTAGTAGGATTCGGACCCCGAGGCGAACAGGTGCACGCCCCTCAAGACGCCCTTCGTCATCTGTCTGAGGTCGTCGGACATCGGCTTGAAGCGGACGTCCGAGTGGGCCCCGATGGCCATCAACGGCGCGATCTGGGAGCCCCAACGCGTGGTCTGACCGTAGTTCCGGTCACAAAAAAGCGGGTTGTCGTCGCCGTAGCCGTTGACGTAGTGGCGAATGGAGTCCGACGTGACCTCCGAATAGTGTGCCGGACGTGGCCGATCCCCACCCAACGTCGGATTCGCATAGCCGATGAGAGCACGCATCTTGTCGAAATCCTCATCCGTGATTCGACCCTTGATGAACTTCTCTTCGTCAGGGCTTCTGTCGTTCATGGTCCCGATCTCTCCCCGTCGCCACGGCGAAACGACCTTGCTCTTCCGATAGATCTCGAATAGGATATTAGAGTATCCTCTT